>JABFWM010000506.1 GCA_013362195.1 Acidobacteriota bacterium | reverse complement strand
GACACTCGGCCTACACCCGTCACCGGGTCTGAAGACCGGCCTATACCCGTCAGATACGACGCGTGATGCGTACGTAGGGCGGGTCTTCAGACCCGCCATGGGCACTACACCTCGCGACGCAGCGCCTCCGCCGGATCGACGCGAGCCGCGCGCATCGCGGGCACGTACGACGCCAGCATCGCCGTCAGCCCGAGGCCGAGCGCGACCGCGACGTAGGTCACCGGATCGAACGCGCGGACGCCGAACAGCAGCGCGGTCATCACCCGCGTGGCCGCGCCCGCCGCGAACAGACCGATCGCAATCCCCGCCGACGCGAGCAGCAGTCCCTGCCGCAGGAACAAGCCGGTGACGTCGCGCGCGGCCGCGCCGAGCGCGATGCGAATCCCGATCTCCTTCGTCCGCTGCGAGGCCACGTAGGCGATCACGCCGTAGATGCCGACCACGCCGAGCAGCAGCGCCACCGACGCGGCGATCCCGAGCATCACGAGCGCGAACGACGTCTGGGCCATCGATCCCGACACGATGTCCTGCAGCGTGCGCACGTTCGCGACCGGCAGGCTGCCGTGCACCGACCAGACCGCCTCCTGGATCTCTTTCACCAGCGTCGGCGACCCGGCGCGCCCGGTGCGAATCACGTAGACGAGGCTGCGCTGCACGTGCACGTCGTCGGTCCAGAACGACTTGAGCATGATCGGCCAGTAAATGATCGGCGTGGCCGGCTTGGCGAGCCCCTCGTCCCTCTCGTCGGCGGCGACGCCGACGATGGTGCGCCAGGGGTTCTCGGGGCTGTTGCGGATGCGGCGGCCGAGCGCGGCGGCCGGCTCCTTCCAGTACTCGCGCGCGAAGCTCTCGCTCACGACCACCACGGGATTGAGCGTATAGCTGTCGGTCCACGTGAGCGTTCGCCCCGCGATGAGCGGGTTGCCCATCGTCTTGAAGTAGTGGCCGTCGATCATCTTGTACTTGCGGATCGGCGGGATGCGCCCGCCCGGGCCGGGGAAGTCTTCGACGAACGCGGGGTCGTGCTCGCCGGTCCCGTCCATAGCGACCGATGACGTCAAGGCGACCGAGGTGACGCCAGGCAGCTCCTCGATGCGCTTCGCAATCTGCTCGTGCGTGCGCGCCGTCTGCCCCGGATCCTTGATCACCGAGTCGGGAATCGAGATCCGCAGCGTCAGCACCTGCGACGGGCTGGTGAAGCCGGGGCTGACATGGCGCATCGCCTGGAAGGTGCGCATCATCAGGCCCGACGCGACCAGCAGCACGACCGCCAGCGCGATCTCGGCGACGACGAGCGCGTTGCGCGTGCGGTGGCGCTGGCGGCTGGCCGTGCCGAGCCGTCCACCCTGGTTGAGCGCGCTCGCGAGCCGCGGCGTCGCGAATTTCAGCACCGGAATGATCGCGAACAGCGCGCCCGCGATGAGTGAGATCACGAGCGTGAACAGCAGCACGATCGGATCGAATCCGATGTCGTCGACGCGCGGCAGTCCTACCGGCGCGGCCGCAATCAGGCCGCGGACGCCCGCGTAGGCGAGCAGCAGGCCGGCCACGCCGCCAATCGCGCCGAGCACCAGGCTTTCCGAGAGCAGTTCCCACGCGATCCGCCGCGCGCCGGCGCCAAGCGCCGCGTGGATCGCGAGCTCCTGCTGCCGCCCCTCGGCGCGCACGAGAAACAGGTTCGCGACGTTCGCGCACGCGATGAGCAGCACGATCCCGACCGTGCCGAGGAGCACCCACAGCACGCGTCCGACGTCGCCGATCACGTCCTTCGCGAGCGGGCGCACGTTCGGTCCGAGCTTCACTTCCTTGAACATCTCTTTCGTGAAGCCGGGCGGCATCGGAAAACGTTCCATGACGAGCGGGATCATCCGCGCGACATCGGCGTTCGCCTGCTCGATCGTCACGCCCGGCGCGAGGCGCGCGATGCCGCGGTAGCTGAAGTTGCCGACGAAGACCTCGGCGCGATTGATGCGGAACGGCAGGACGAGCTGCGGGTGGGTGTCGAGGAAGCGGAACCCCGCCGGCATCACCCCGATGATTTCCGTCGGCTCGCCGTCGATCGTGATGAGGCGCCCGATCACCGACGGATCGCTGCCGAACTTCCGTGCCCAGTAGGCGTGCGCGAGCATGACGCGCGGCGGCGATTTCGGCGAATCGTCTCCGGCCGTGAATCGGCGGCCCAGCATCGGCGTGACGCGCAGCAGCGCGAGCGTCCCGTCGGTGACTTCGAGCACGTCCACGCGCTCCGGTTCGCCGGCGCCGGTCACCGCGACGGCGCCGGTCTCCCACATCCCGCTGTCCTCGAACGTGCGCCCCTCCTCGCGATACGTCAGATACAGCGCCGGCGACTGATTGAGGATCGGCACGCCGAGGCCGCTTGCCGTGTGCCAGACGCCGACGAGCCGATCCGGCTCGTCGAAGGGCAGCGGCTTGAGCAGGACGCCTTGAATGACGCTGAAAATCGCGGTGTTCGCGCCGATCCCGAACCCGAGCGTCAGCACCGCGACGAAGGTGAAGAGCGGGGCGCGAGCCAGCCGGCGCAAGACACGAGTGAGACGAGCGGGGACGAATTTCATGACGACGTGTGCTTAGACGCGAGCCGCGGCCCACGCGTTCGCCCGAAGCCCGCCAGGCGGACACGTGAGGCGGGTCTGCAGGTCGTCCTGCGTGGATCGAAGAATCGCGGCCGGCGTCGCGCTGCTGTAGAATCGCCGCCATGAGGAGATGATCATGAACGCTACGCTCGCAAGGACCGCTGTGTGTCTCGTCGTGGCCGCCGGCGTTCAGCTCGCCGCACAGGCGCCGCCGGCGCAGACGCCGACCGCCGAACACAAGCGGCTCGGCTACTTCGTCGGGCGCTGGACCACCGAAGGGGAAATGAAGCCGAGCCCGATGGGCCCCGGCGGCAAGATCACCAGCACGGACAGCTGCGCGTGGTTCCAGGGCGGCTTCGCCGTCGTCTGCAACACCGACGGCAAGACGCCGATGGGACCGTCGAAAAGCCTCGGGATCATGGGCTACAGCGCGGAGGAAAAGGTCTACACCTACTACGGCCTCGACAATTCCGCGATGGCGATGACCAGCGTGCCGCGCGGGACCGTGGAAGGCGACACCTGGACCTACACCGACGAGATGCAGATGGGCGGACAGAAGATCAAGTCGCGCGTCATCATCAAGGAGTTGTCGCCGACGGCCTACACCTTCCGCATGGAGATCCAGGGCCCGGACGGCAACTGGACGCCGATGATGGAGAGCAAGAGCACCAAGGCAGGCGCCAAGAAAGGCAGCACGCAGCCGTAGCGCTACCGCGCGTCGACGTCGTACACGTAGATCGTCGACGCGTCGTCCTCCGGCATGAAGTAGGCGCGCAACCCGGTGGCAGTCGGCTCGGTCCACACCGGGTTGTGCGTCATGTCCATGCCGCTCGGCGTCCAGAGAAGCACCGGCACCTGGTGCAGCGGTCGTCCGTCTTTCAGGTCGATCAGTTCCATGCCACCGAGACGGAACAGCGGCGCGTCTGGCGCCTGACGCAGCTCGGTGACGCCCGTGCAGAGCATGCGATGGCGCCCCGCGTACTTGCAGTCCTGGTAATCGACGTAATGTGAAGGGTTCAACGTCCGCAGCCGGTCGGGCGCCGCCTCCGCATTCGTCGTTTTTCCATCGGCGCCGAGCGGCCAGCGATAGAAGCGCCGCGATCCCCAACTGACGCCGTACAGCGCGTCGTCATCGGTGTCGTGCACGATCGCGCCGATGTGATCGGCGAAGCGGAAGACTTCGACCGCCTTCATCGACGTCGGATCGACGCGGTAGACGATCGCGCGGCTGTTCGGACGGTACTCCGCGACCGGTACCCAGATGGAGGCGCCGTCGTAGTCGATCCCGCCCGGATGATAGACGGCCCCCTCGCCCAGCGTGAGATCCGCGATCAGGTTGCCGTCCTTGTCGATCTTGAACAGATGGCCGACGCCTTCGCCCGGATCGCGGTCGTAGCCGCCGGGGAGCGGCGGAATGATCGGCCTCGGTCGAACGCGGATCTCGACCGACGAGACGAAGAACGTCTCGCCGATCTTCACCATTCCCTGCGGGTGGTGGGTCTTGAACTTGACGGGAATGGCCGCGGTGCGCTGCCAGCTCGACGCGCGCGTCAGCGTCATCACGCGCTCCGCGACCTCGTCCACGACTCGCACCGCTTGTGCACTCACGATCGCGGAGACGACGGTGAGCATGGAGAGAGCGGTCATCCGTATGTGCATCTGCTGATCACCGCGCATCTGCACGTCTCGCCGCACGGGTGCGTGCGGCGTGACGCTCATCCGTGTTCATCCGTGGTGGTTGAGGCATCTCGCCGCGGTCAGTATAGGCGGCGGAAGCCTGTGCTTGCGCAGGTGCGGCGCACTCGAAGAGCTGCGCGAATGACAGAAGTATTACAGTCAGTCCGTCCCGCGGTTGATATGGTCGCGTCCGAGGACGCGCGATGGACGGACGGACGCTGCAGTATGGACGCCGGGGCCAACGAGGGGTGAACGTCATCACCGCGGTCGCGATGATCGGCTGTCACGCCGGCGCGGTCGCGGCCCTGTTCTTCGTCGATCGCGGCGCGATCATCGCCGCGGTGCTGCTCTACTGCGTGGCCGGCATGCTCGGGATCGGCATGTGCTACCACCGGCTGCTCACGCACCGCGCCTACAAGACGTATAACTCCATCGAATACCTGTTGACCTGGTGCGGCACGCTGGCGCTCGAGGGCGGGCCGATCTTCTGGGTCGCCACGCACCGCATTCACCATCAGCATTCCGACGTCGAGGGCGATCCGCACACGCCCCGCGAAGGCACGTGGTGGGCGCACATGGGATGGATCCTCACCGGCGAGGGGCTGCACCACGATGCCGCGGTGCTGGCGCGCTACGTGCCGGATCTCGTCCGCGATCCCGTGCAGGTCGCGCTCTCACGCTGGCACTGGACGTCGAACGTGATCGTCGGCCTTGCGCTGCTCGCCTACGGCGGCGTGCCCTACGTGCTCTGGGGCATCTTCTTCCGGGCGACCGTCGGCCTGCATGCGACGTGGCTCGTCAACTCCGCCACGCACAAGTGGGGATCGCGGCGGTTCGAGACGCGCGATGATTCGACCAACAACTGGTGGGTCGCGCTGCTCACGTTCGGCGAGGGCTGGCACAACAACCACCACGCGCATCCGACGAGCGCCCGCCACGGGCTGGCGTGGTACGAGGTCGACGTCAACTGGATCGGCATCCGCACGCTGCAGGCGCTCGGCCTGGCGTGGGACATCAAGCGCCCGCGCCTCACCCGCGCAAATGCGGCTTGAGGAAGCGCCCGGTATGCGACGCCTTGCACGCCGCAATCGCTTCGGGCGTGCCGGTCGCCACCACTTCTCCACCCGCATGGCCGCCTTCGGGCCCGAGATCGATCACGTGGTCCGCGGTCTTGATGACGTCGAGATGGTGCTCGATGAGCAGCACCGTGTGGCCGGCGTCCACCAGCCGGTTCAGCGAGTCGAGCAGCCGCTGCACGTCGGCGAGGTGCAGCCCCGTCGTCGGTTCGTCGAGAATGTAGATCGTGTGCCGGGCGCGCTGCAGCGCGCTCAGCTCGGTCGCGATCTTGACGCGCTGCGCTTCGCCGCCCGAGAGCGTCGTGGACGACTGGCCGAGCGTGAGGTACCCGAGCCCGAGATCCTGCAGCACTTGAACCTTTCGCGCGATCGCCGGCTCTGACGCGAAGAAGGCGACCCCTTCCTCAACCGACATGTTGAGGACGTCGTCGATGGTCTTGCCGCGCAGCATCACTTCGAGCGTCTCGCTGTTGAAGCGCGCCCCCTTGCACGCGCCGCAGGTGACCTCGACGTCGGGCATGAAATAGAGCTGCGTCGTGATCGACCCTTCTCCCTGGCACTCCTCGCAGCGGCCCCCCTTGACGTTGAAGCTGAATCGCCCCGGCTTGTAGTCGCGCTCGACCGAGCGCGGCGCCGCGGCGAACAGCTCGCGAATCGTGTCGTAGAACCCGATGTAGGTCGCGGGATTGGAGCGGCTGTTCCGCCCGATCGGCGACTGATCGATGTTCACCACCTTGCGGACGTGCTCCAGCCCTTCGACGGCGTCGTGCGCGCCCGGCAGCGAACGCGTGTCCACGAGCGCCTTCCACAACACCTTGTAGAGAATCTCGTTGACGAGCGTGCTCTTCCCCGAGCCCGAGGCCCCGGTGATGGCGATGAGCGTGCCGAGAGGAAACGTCACGTCGATGGACTTGAGGTTGTTCTCGCGCGCGCCGCGCACGATCAGCGCATGGCCGTTGCCGGTGCGGCGCCGTTTGGGCGTCGGAATGGCGCGCCTGCCCGACAGGAACTGCCCGGTCGGGGACGGTTTGCACTTCAAGATGTCGGCGATCGTCCCCTGCACCACGACCTCGCCGCCGTGCACTCCGGGACCCGGCCCCATTTCCACGATGTGGTCGGCGGCGCGCACGGTGTCCTCGTCGTGTTCGACAACGATGACGGTGTTGCCGATGTCGCGCAGCCGCTAGAGCGTCGCGATCATCTTCACGTTGTCTTTCGGGTGCAGCCCGATCGAGGGCTCGTCGAGCACGTAGAGCATCCCCATCAGGCCGGAGCCGATCTGCGTCGAGAGACGGATCCGCTGCGACTCGCCGCCTGACAGCGTGCCCGACCGCCGGTTGAAATTGAGGTAATCCAGTCCGATGCCGAGCAGCAGCTCGAGCCGGCCGCGAATCTCCTTGAGCACGTGGCGGCCGGCGTCCGCGCCGCGTCCGGCCGGCTTGATCGTGCCGAGCAGCGCGTGCAGCTCGTCGAAGTGGAGCTGCCCCATGTCGTAGATCGTCTTGCCCGCGATCTCGAACGTGAGCCGCGTCGCGCGGAGCCGCGCGCCGTTGCAGTCGGGGCAGGTGCGCTCGACCATCACCTTGTCGAGCCACTCCTCCATCCGCGAATTCGCCTCGCCGCGCTGGCGGTAGCGGCGGTAATGCCGCTCGATGCGGCGGGCGATGCCGTGAAACCCGACCTCGCGCCCCTCGTCCTGTTCGCGAAGGCGCGTCCTGGAATCGGGCGGCGTCACGATCGGGATCTTGCGATCGACGCCGTAGAGGATCTCGTCGCGGACGCGCTGCGGCAGATCCCGCCACGGCGAGTCGAGGGGAAACGACAGCGCCTGCGACAGGCTGTACATCAGCCGGCCGTCCCAGGTGTCGGGGTTGAACTTGAACGCCTCGCGCACGAAGCAGCCGCCGAGAATGCTGCGCTGCGGATCGGGGACGAGCAGCTCCGGGTGCGTGAGCTTGTCGACGCCGAGGCCGCCGCACGTCCGGCACGCGCTCTCGGGATTGTTGAAGACGAAGTAGTCGGGCCCGATCTCGCCGTAGACGAAATGGTGCGTCGCGCTGCACAGCGCGTCGTAAAACCGCTGCTGCTCCGCCCTGCTCGCGCCTTTGACGACGTGCGCCTGCAGCAGGCCGTCGCCAACCAGCAGCGTCGCCGCGATGCCCGCCTTGATCGCCTTCTCGTGCCTGCGGCTGACGATGAACCGATCGACGACCGCATCCATGTGGCGGACCGCTGATTCGTCGACGCTCACCTCGGCCGACAGGTCGACCGGCTTACCGTCGACGATCAATCGCCGACACCCCTTCTTGCGGACCTCGGTGAAGACGAAGTCGAGATCTTCGCCGTACTGCGTGAACACCGGCGCCCGCAGTTCGATCTCCGTCCCGTCGGGCAGCGAGAGGATCGCTTCGAGGATCTGGCTGGCGCTCCGGGTCGGGACCGGTTCGCCGGTGCGCGGGCAATGCGCCCGTCCAATCGTGGCGTAGAGCAGGTTCAGATAACTCGCGATGTCGGTCATCGTGCCGACCGTCGAGCGCGGATTGCTCGTCAGGGTCTTCTGCTCGATCGAGATGACGGGCGACAGGCCGAAGATGAAATCCACGTCCGGCTTGGCGACGTGCGCAATGAAGCGTTTCGCGTAACTCGACAGCGATTCCATGTAGCGGCGCTGCCCTTCCGCATAAATCGTGTCGAAGGCGAGGCTCGATTTCCCCGACCCGGAAAGGCCGGTGACGACGACGAGGCTGTCGCGGGGGATCTCGACGGAGACGTTCTTGAGATTGTGCACGCGCGCGCCCTGGACCGAAATCGTGGTGCGCGCCGCCTTCGCGCGGGCCGCTCCTCTACCAGGCATCGCGCACGTCGGCAAGGTAGAACGCGAGCTCCTGCACCGCGATGTTGCTCTTCCTGGTCAGGTGCACGGGGGTGGAGACCTTCGCGATCAGGCCGCGGTCCGCGAGGTACTCGCAGGCGGCGAGCACGCCGCTGACGTCGAGGTTGCGTGTGAAGTGCGCCTCGATCTCGGTTGCGGATCGGGCCTCGCCGGCCTCGCGCAGGTAGTCGAGGACGAGCGCAAACAGCGAGCGCTCGCGCTCGGCGAGGTAGCGGTCGACGGCGTCCAGCGCGTCCTGCACCGCCGTGCGCGTCTTCTTCGCGTTGAGCAGATCGGTGTAGATGATCTTGAAGAACGACGGGTTCACCGTCAGCGCCTGCGGCAGCGCCTCGCGATCCGCGAGCAGCCGCCGGCTGACGACCTCGACCCGCGCCAGCGCGTTCGCGGCGTAGAGGATCCAGAGTGCGGTGTACTCCAGGTCCCCCCTGGTGACGAACCACTTGTGCGCCTTGTCAATCGCCGGAAGCGCCCCGGTCGCCGCCCGCAGCAGCTGCACCTCGGTGTCGCGCTCGCCGATGCTCGAGAGCGCGGCACACAGATCCCCGATCGTCGGATCGTGCGTGTAGAGGAGCCGCCCCTTCGTCAGGAACGCGTGCATGAAGGAATTGCGGGCCGAGCCCTCGACCATCCGCCGGAACTCCGCGCGCGGTACCAGCATCGCGTGCACGTTCACGCCGTCGGCGTAGAGCGCGTGGCTGCCGGCCGGGACCTTGCGATCGTCCACCGTCACGAGCACGAGATCGATGTCCGATTTCGCCCACACGGTATCGTGCGACAGGCTGCCGCAGAGAATCGCGGCGAGAATCGAGCGATCGTCCTTGATCTCCGCGATCAGGGCGTCGAGGGCGGCGGTGTACTTCTTCTGGAGGGCTGCGGTGGCCATGCGCGCCTCGGTGGCGCCAAAGTGTATCCGAACCACCCTGCCGGATGCATGAACCCGCCAGGCCTTCGCCGCACACCTCGAGAATCCGGCGGCGCGCAGGAGCGCTGGAGGTCGCGCGGCGCCGCCCGATCGACGCATCGCGCTTGACAGCGACACCCATTAACTTTACGATCCCAAGTTATTCGGAGGTCTCGCGGGATCATGGATGTCATCCGCGCACAACATCTCGGCATGTGTTTCGGCGTCCGCGACGCCATCGACCTGGCGCTCGAGCACGCCACCCACGCGCCGCTCACGATTCTCGGCGACCTGGTGCACAACGCCTCGGTACTGGCGACGCTCCGCGCCCGCGGCATCGTCACCGTCGAGGAGCCCGCGCAGGTGACGACGCCGGTGGTGATGATCACCGCCCACGGCGCGTCGGCGCGGCGCCTCGCCGGCACGCGCGCGCTCGGCGTGGAGGTCGTCGAAGCGACGTGCCCTCTCGTCCATGTGGCGCATCGAGCCATTCGGGCGCTCATCCGCGACGGGTATCATCCCGTCATCATCGGTCAGCGCGCGCACGTGGAGGTGCGCGGCCTCACCGAGGATCTGGACGCCTTCGACGTGATCCTCGACGAGCGCGACGTCGAGCAGCTGCCCGAACGGCCGCGCCTCGGGGTCGCGGCGCAGACCACGCAGCCCATCGATCGCGTCCGGCAGCTCGTCACGCTGATCAGGCGCCGCTTCCCCGAGTCCGACGTGCGCTTCATCGACACGGTCTGCCTGCCCACGAAGCAGCGGCAGAGCGCGGCGATCGATCTGGCGCGCCGCTCCGACGTGGTGGTCGTGATTGGCGGCGCCAACAGCAACAACACCCGGGAGCTGGTCAGCACGTGCCGCCGCCACTGCGCGCGGGTCCATCACGCGCAGTCGGAAGCCGACCTCGATCCGGCATGGTTCGCGAGCGCGGCGGTGGTGGGCATCACCGCCGGCACCTCGACACCCGGCGACGTCGTCGATCGGGTCGAGCGCCACATCCGGATGCTGGCCGGCGCCGGCCCGGTCGCGGCAACGGAGCGGGCGCGATGATCCCGGCAACCGCTCGCGGGCGTGTGCTGCTCGTCGTCATGTACGCGATCGGGATGGCGTGGGTCGAATCGGCGTGTGTCTACTACCTGCGCGTCCTGGTCGGCGGCATCGATCCGGCCCGGACGGGTCCGCTCGCGATGCCCGCGGCGCTGGGGGCGGTCGAACTGGTACGCGAGGCCGCGACGCTGGTCATGCTGTTCGCGATTGGCTGGCTGGCCGGGGGCGCGCTGCGCAGCCGGATCGCGTACACGGCGATCGCCTTCGGGGTCTGGGACGTGCTGTATTACGCGTTCCTGCGCGTGATGTGCGGCTGGCCGACGTCGCTGCTCGACTGGGACCTGCTGTTTCTGCTGCCGCTGCCGTGGTGGGGTCCGGTGCTCGCCCCGGTGTCCATTGCGGTCCTGATGATCGTGTGGGGAGTGCTCGTCGCGGGGCACGAGCCGGGCATCGATCATCCACGGACGTCTCCGTGGTGGCCCTCGGCCTGCCTGGGCATCGCGCTCGCGCTGTACGTGTTCATGGCCGACGCGTTGCACGCCCTCTCGCGCGGCGGCGACCACACGACGATCGTGGTGCCGACCTCGTTCAACTGGGCGGTGTTCCTGATCGCCATCGCGCTCATCGCGGTCCCCGTCGCCGATCTGGCGCGCCGCGTGCGGCCGCGAATCGCCGCCTGAACGATCGACGACCTTCCATCGATCGACGGCTCCTCACACCATCTGCGCCTCGCCGCACTCCGGCGCGGCGAGCTGTACAGGGCGACTCCGTCGTGCGGGTATACTCGATCGATGGTCAGGCGGCTCTGTTCGCTCGTGGTGGCCCTGGCGATGGCCGGAGCGCCCGTGGCACTGGCGGCATGCCAGATCGCGTGCGCCTCGATGGCATCGCACGCGGGTGCCGGGCATCACATGCACCCGACGAGTCACCACGCGACGGCGGCGGACGGCGCCTGTCACGAAACGGCGTCGGCGCTCCGCCACCTCGGCTCGCACGCACCCTCGTGCGATCACCATGCAGCGGCGACGGCCGCCACCGTCGCGGCAGCTCGGACTTCGAACGATGCGCTGCCAATCGCCGCGGCAGGCCCACCGGTCCCGGATGTCGTCCTCGTGCGCGCGTCAACGCTCGAACAGCCGCGTCGATCGACCTTGCCGGATCGGCTCGAGATCCGCATCGCTCGTCCACTCCGCATCTGAAACCCCGCTCTCCGCGCACAAGCTCCGTTTCAGTCCGTTTCTCGAGAGCAGGGGTGTATGTCTACGCGTGTCTTTTTGTCAGCCTGTGTTGGAGTGTTCACGACGGCGGTGCTCGGTGCGGCTCCGGCCGGCGCGCAGTTCCCGGATGGTGATCAGCAGCACCCGCCCGCTGCGACGGGGCCGTCGCAGCAGCACGACATGCAACAGATGCAGCACACGCAGATGGAGCATGACCACGAGATGTCGATGCCGTCGGCACGAGAGGCGTCCGGCACATCGTGGCTGCCGGACGAAACGCCGATGTACGCGATTCACCGGCAGGCCGGTTCGTGGACGCTCATGGCGCACGGGAACGCGTTCCTGCAGTATCTGCACGAATCGGGCGACCGCGGCAGCGACCAGGCCGGAAGCATCAACTGGGTCATGGGCATGGCGGACCGCAGCATCGGCACCGGGCACCTGGGCCTGCGCGGCATGATCAGCCTCGAGCCGTGGACGATCCGCGGGTGCGGCTATCCCGACCTGCTCGCGTCAGGCGAGGTCTGCGACGGCGCGGCCATCCACGATCGACAGCACCCGCACGATCTCGTCATGGAGCTCGCCGCCACATACGACCGTCCGCTCGTTGGCGACATCCGGCTGCAGCTGTATGGCGGTCCGGCAGGCGAGCCTGCTCTCGGCCCGACGGCGTTTCCCCATCGCATCTCGGCGATGCCCAGCCCGCTCGCGCCGACCACGCACCACTGGTTCGACGCCACGCACATCAC
This sequence comes from Acidobacteriota bacterium, assembly GCA_013362195.1. Classification (GTDB taxonomy): domain Bacteria; phylum Acidobacteriota; class Vicinamibacteria; order Vicinamibacterales; family 2-12-FULL-66-21; genus QHWT01. The sequence goes on along the minus strand of JABFWM010000506.1, from coordinate 1,650 downwards.
CTACGGCGTCGTCACGGGTGGCGTCTACGGGAAGCGCTGGAAAGCGGAGACCTCGGTCGTCAACGGCCGCGAGCCCGACGAGCACCGTACGAATTTCGACTTCGGTGCGCTCGATTCCTGGTCCGGGCGGGTCTGGTTCCTGCCGACCAATCGATGGGCCGTGCAAGTCTCGGCGGGCCGGCTGGCGGAGGCCGAAGCCGGCCATGACGGCGAACCGCGGATCGACGTGGATCGGGTGACGGCGTCCGCCACCTATCACCGCATGCTGCGCGCAGGCAGCATCTGGGCGGCGACGATCGGCTGGGGACGCAATCAGGAGCCCGGCAGCCCGGGAACGAATGCGTTGCTCGCCGAGACGAGCGCCACGCTCGACGGGCGCGATACGTGGTCCGGCCGGTTCGAGCTCTCCCGCAAGTCCGGTCACGATCTCGCGGTCGAATCGTCCGAGCTGTACACCATCGCAAAGATCGAGAGCGGATACACGCGCTACCTTGGCACGTGGCAGGGATTGAAACCTGGCATCGGGGCGGGAGTATCAGCCGGCATCGTGCCGGAATCCCTCAAGTCCCTGTACGGTCACCGCGTCAACATCGGGTTCGGCGTGTTTCTGACGGTGCGTCCCGGCGAGGCGGGAATGTAAGGCGCTACCGAATCGTTCGAGGGAGCCGCGTCACCGCGGTCTGCACCTGCGATCGTCCGTCGACGCTGTCGGTCCAGGCAAAGACGATCTCGTCGTCAGTCGATGCGATGCGCGGGTAGCCGCTGGCGCGGCCGCCGGACAGCGTGGACACCGTTATCGAAGCCGATCGCGCGCCCGAAGGCTCGATGCGCCGCGCCCGGAACTGCGCGCGCCGATCGGCAAGCTCAATCCAGCTCGCGGCCGCGGAGCCGTTCGGCATCAGCTCGACGTCCACGCGTCCCAGTGTGCCGGCGTCGTCGAGACGAATGGGCGCGCCGAAGGTCCGGCCGGCATCGTGTGAGAACGCCACGTAGGCCCGCCCCTGTTCGTTCTTGCCCGTGAACCAGGCGATGGCGACGTTGCGGCCGCGTGCGCTCAGCATGGGACCATTGACCGGACACGCGTTGATCGCCCAGTCGTCCACATGCACCGCTGCGGGCCCGGTCCATGTGCCGTTCTCCAGGCGCGACACGTAAATGTCCCGCACCTCGTCGTCTGTGCGGTTCCGGAAGGCCGCGACAGGGCCCTCGGCGGTCACGACCGCCGTCGTCGGACAACAATCGCAGACGCGCAGATCGATAGGTGCTTCGGCTGTCTGCTTCCAGTTCGAGTCGAACGCGGCGAACCGGACGCTCATCGCGCCGCGTTCCGCACCATGGCCGCCCTCACCGGGTCCCGGCTTCGTCCCCCGCCCGTCGAGCCAGATGAGGCCCAGACCTGCACCGGGCATCTCGAACAAGGAGGCGAACCCGTGCTCGGTCTTCGTACCATCGCTGTGTGGACTAAACGATGCGGACCATGTCCTGCCGTCGTCGCGTGAATAAGAGAGCCGGACGTCGTACGCATAGGTGTCGGGTCCGCTTTTCTGCAGCCAGTGCCCGACGAGCGTGCCGTCGGCGAGTCGAACGACGGATGGGACATCGGCCCAGTTGACGAACCAGTTCGTGCCCGACGCGACGGTCCGAGGTGCT
>JABFWM010000628.1 GCA_013362195.1 Acidobacteriota bacterium | reverse complement strand
CCCAGAGCAGGGCGTGTGGCCGCGCCTTATCTCTACCAGTCGGCGGTTGACATTGTACTATTGTAGTAGTACATTGTTGCTGTGGCGCTGGCCCTGAACCTGGACTTGGCCGATCGCACCCCGATTCACGCGCAAGTCGAGCGGGGCATTCGGGCGGCGATTGCGTCTGGCCGGCTGCCAGTGGGCGACCAGTTGCCGACCGTGCGGCAGCTCGCGGTCGAACTTCGCGTCAATGCGAACACGATCGCGAAGGTCTACGCGCACCTCGAGCGTGAGGGCGTGCTGGAAACCCGGCGCGGCGTCGGGACCTTCGTGGCCGCGCGGCGGCCCGCCGCCAGGGACGAGGCGCTGCGCCGCACGGAGCTGCACCGGATCGTCGATCGGTTTCTCGCCGAGCTTTCGTCACACGGCTTCCGCGTCGAAGACGCGCTGCCGGAGATCGAGGCGCGGCGCCAACAAGGAGCGTGAGGCGTGAGCGTTGTGATGCTGCCGTTGGGTCGGAAACGCGGGGAGGAAGACGTCTCGGCCGGCGCGGCGCGCGTGAACGTCGTGGCGGCGCTGATGCTGATCGTCCCCGCCGTGCTCGGCATTGCCGCCTCGGTGGCGGTGGACAACCCGGTGCCGGTCATCGCCGGCATCACCATCGGGCTCGTCCTGATGCAGGCGCCGCGCGTCGCGAAACAGTGGGAACGCGGCGTCGTGCTGCGGCTCGGACGCTACGTCGGGCTGCGCGGGCCTGGCCTGTTCTGGATCGTGCCGTTCGTCGATTCGGTCGCGCGCTGGATCGATCAGCGCGTGATCACGACGAGCTTCGCGGCGGAGCAGACGCTCACGTCGGACACCGTGCCGGTGAACGTCGACGCGGTGCTGTTCTGGCTGGTGTACGACCCGGAGAAGGCCGCGCTGGAAGTGCAGGAGTACCAGCAGGCGGTGAGCTGGGCGGCGCAGACCGCGCTGCGCGACATCATCGGCCGCACCTCGCTCGTCGATCTCCTCAAAGGGCGCGAGCGCATCGAAGAGGAGCTGCAGAAGCTGATCGATCAGCGATCGACCCCGTGGGGCGTCACGGTGCAGTCGGTCGAGATGCGCGACGTCGTCATTCCCGAATCGCTGCAGGACGCGATGTCGCGCGAGGCGCAGGCGGCGCGTGAAAAGCAGGCGCGCATCATTCTCGGCCAGGCGGAAGTGGAGATCGCGCACATGTTCGACAAGGCCGCCGAGTCGTACCGCGACAACCCGACGGCGCTGCACCTGCGCGCGATGAACATGTTGTACGAAGGGCTGAAGGAGAAGGGCGCGCTGATGCTCGTGCCGAGCACCGCGGTCGAATCCATGGGCATGGGCGGCCTGCTCGGCGCCGCGGCCATGCGGCAGGAGGCGCTCGCCGAGTCCCCGGCGCGACCGGCGCCGCCGAAGGTGTAGTCGCGGGGCCTACGGCTCGATCTGCGAGACGATCGCACGCGCCATGGTGCTGCACGACGCGGGACCGCCCAGGTCCCGCGTCAGCTCGCCACTGACCGTCACTCTGGCGACGGCTGACTCCATCACGAGCGCTTCCTGCTCCAGCTTCAGCGCATACCGCAGCAGCATGGCCGCCGACAACACGGCGCCAATCGGGTTCGCGATGTCCCGGCCGGCGATGTCAGGGGCGGATCCGTGCACCGGTTCGAAGAGGCCCGGGCCGTCGCCCAGGCTCGCGGACGGCAGCAGGCCCAGCGATCCGACCACGGCGCCGGCTTCGTCCGAGAGGATGTCGCCGAACATGTTCTCCGTGACGATCACGTCGAAGGACGCGGGCGCGAGCGTGATGCGCATCGCGCACGAGTCGACGAGCATGTGCTCGACCTTCACGTCGGGGAACTCCGCCGCGACCTCGCCGACCACCGTGCGCCACAGGCGCGAGGTCTCGAGCACGTTCATCTTGTCGACGGAGGTGACGCGGCTCTGGCGTGCGCGCGCAGCGGTGAAGGCGACGCGCGCAATGCGCGCGATCTCTTCACGCGAGTAGCGCATCGTGTTCCACGCCGACCCGCCGTCGTCCGCCATGCCGCGCGGCTCGCCGTAATACAGCCCGCCGGTCAGCTCGCGGACCACGAGCATGTCGGTGCGGCCGAGGACCTCGGGCTTGAGCGGGCCGGCCGCTTCGAGCCCCGGCCACACTTTCGCCGGCCGCAGGTTCGCGTAGAGGCCCAGCCGCTGACGCAGTTGCAGCAGCGCGGACTCGGGGCGCTGCGCCGGCGGACGGCTGTCGAACTCGGGCGCGCCAACCGCGCCGAGCAGAATGGCATCCGCAGCCGCGCACGCGGCCATCGTGTCCGAAGGGAGCGGCGGCAGATCCCGCCGGAGCGCGGCACCGCCAATCAGGTGGGTGTCGAACGTGAACTGATGATCGAAGCGTCGGGCGACAGCGGCCAGGGCGGCTTGTGCTGCCGCGGTGACTTCCGGTCCGATGCCGTCACCCGGCAGCAAGACGATACGACTACGCACGGGCAGCTAGTTATACCCCATGGCCATACCCGAATTCGGCGGGTGTCGTCCCGAGTTCCTGAATCGCCGACACGGCGGTCGAGGACGCCGCCGGCGCGGCAGGGACAGGCTTCCCCAGGGTGCGCGAGACGATGTCGGTCAGATCGCGATCGCTCACCACCTTCTCGCGATCCGCGTGCTCGATGACGGCGCGATACACGCGATCGAGATCGTGGCGCTCGAGCGCGTAGCCAATCTGCTCGCAGCGGCTCTGTACGGCGTGACGGCCGGAATGCTTGCCGAGCACGAGCGTCGCCTGCGGCACGCCGACTTCCTCGGGCCGCATGATCTCGTAGGTGCGGCGATCCTTCAGGATGCCGTCCTGATGAATGCCGGCCTCGTGGGCGAAGGCGTTGCGGCCGACGATGGCCTTGTTCGCCTGCACGCCTTCACCGGTCAACGCGGTGAGGAGCTGGCTGGTGGCGTAGATTTCGCGCGGGTCGATGTTGGTGGTGAACGGCAGGCGATCGGCGCGCACGCGCGTCGCCATCACGATCTCTTCCAGCGAGGCGTTGCCGGCACGTTCGCCGATACCGTTGATGGTGCACTCGACCTGGCGCACGCCGGCGGTGAGCGCCGACAGGGAGTTCGCGGCCGCGAGTCCGAGATCGTCGTGGCAGTGCGTGCTGAACGTCACCTGGTCGGAGCTCGGCACGCGGTTGATCATCGCCTGGAAGAACTCCTTGATCTCGTCCGGCGTCGAGTAGCCGACGGTGTCGGGCAGGTTGATCGTTTTCGCGCCCGACTGAATGACCGCCTCGATCACACGCCACAGGAAGTCCGGATCGCTGCGCGTCGCGTCCTCCGCCGAGAACTGGACGTCGTCGGTGTACTCGCGCGCCAGGCGCACCGCGGACATCGCCGTGCGGAGACAGTCTTCGCGCGTCATCCGCAGCTTGCGCTCGAGGTGCAGGTCGGAGGTGGCCAGGAACACGTGGATGCGGCGGCGCGGGGCGGGCGAGAGCGACCAGGCGGCGCGCTCGATGTCCTTGGCGTGGCAGCGGGCCAGCGCGGCAATGACCGGCCCGCGGATGTGCGTCGCGATCATCCGCACGGCCTCGGCGTCGGCGTCGGACGCAATCGGGAAGCCGGCCTCGACGATGTCGACGCCAAGGGCCGTCAACTGACGGGCGAGCTTCAACTTCTCGTCAATGCGCAGCGAAAAGCCCGGCGCCTGCTCGCCGTCGCGCAAAGTCGTGTCGAAAATCGTCAGCCGGTCAGTGGACATGGACCCTCCTGGATCGGTTGTACCTGCCGGGCGGCCCCAAGTCCAAGTTATAGTTATTTGGCTGAAATTAGATGCGC
>JABFWM010000045.1 GCA_013362195.1 Acidobacteriota bacterium | reverse complement strand
GCGGTCGTGCCGACCTCGGCCCCCGGCGGCGCGGGGCAGCGCGCCGGCGGCGCGCCAACGGTGCCGGGCGGCCAGCCGCTCTGGCCGGAGTGGAACAGGATTATCGGCGGCTACTTCAAGTTCCACTGGGTCGATCCGCAGTTGATCACCGTGAAGATCGACGATCCGAAGAGCCCGCTGACCGCGATGTTCCACGGTCAGGGTTTCGAGATCCGCGACGAGACCTACACCTACAACCAGGAATCGTTCTCGCGCGACAACGTCCACGTCCTCACCAGCATCGACTACGCGAAGATGAGCGACGAGGACAAGGCCAAGGAAACCAACCCGCGCAGCGATCACGACTACGCCTTGAGCTGGATCCGCCGCGAAGGGAAGGGCCGGCTGTTCTACGAGGCCCACGGGCACCACGAGCGCGTCTATGCGATGAAGCCGATGCTCGAGCACGTGCTCGCCGGCATCCAGTACGCCCTCGGCGATCTGAAGGCGGACGACACGCCCGGCACGAAAGTGGGTACGAAGTAGGGACCCGTCCACGGGAGCGCTTCCACGGGGAACTTCCACCTGAAGGTGGAAGCTACAGGATCGCGAATTTTACGTCTCGTAGCTTCCGCCTCACCCTTCGTCCCTGTAGCTTCCGCCTTCAGGCGGAAGATCGCCCGACCTCCCCGCGAGCGTCAGATCACCCGCCGTCACTCGAACGGCGTGCCGACGTAATTCTCGGCGAGACTGGTCATCGCGGCGCGCGAGCTGACGAGATACTCCAGGTCCGCGAGCTGCCGCCGATAGTCGAAGGCGGTGTCGCTCTCGCTGCGGTGCAACATCGACGTCATCCACCACGAGAACCGCTGCGCGCGCCAGGTCCGGCGCAGCCCGCGATCGGAGTACGCGTCGAGCGCCGCTGCCGATCCGCCGCGGTAGAAGGTCTCGAGCGCGGACGCCAGCCGCTTCACGTCCGCCATCGCGAGGTTCAATCCCTTCGCGCCGGTCGGCGGCACGATGTGCGCCGCGTCGCCGGCCAGGAAGACGCGATGGTAGCGCATCGGCTCGACGACGAAGCTGCGCATGCCGGTGACGCCGCGCTGCGTGATCGTCCCCTCGTTCGGCCGCCACCCGTCGTCTGTCGAGAGGCGCGCGCGCAGCTCCGACCAGATGCGATCGTCGGACCACGCGGCCAGATCCTCGTCGGGCGCGCATTGAAGATAGAGGCGCGTGACCTGCGCGGATCGCATGCTGAACAGCGCGAAGCCGCGCTCGTGCAGGCTGTAGACGAGCTCGTCGGACGAGGGGGCGGCGCTGGCCAGGATGCCGAGCCAGCCGAAGTGATACGTGCGTTCGAACGCCTGGAGGTGGGGCGCGGGGATCGACGGGCGGGTCACGCCGTGAAAGCCGTCGCAGCCGGCGATGAAATCGCACGTCAGCGTGCGGGGAGTGCCGCCGCGATCGAGAAAGTGAATCCGTGGCTGCGTGGAGGTCAGATCGTCGAGCCGCACGTCGGACACGTCGCAGTGGAGCGGCCGTCCCGTCGCCCGGCGCGCCGCGATCAGATCGCGCACGACTTCGTTCTGGCCGTAGATGGTGATCGTGCGTCCGCCGGTCAGCTCCGCGAGATCGATGTGATGGCGCCTGCGGTTGAAGGCGACGTACAAGCCGCGGTGCCGCATCCCCTCTCGCGCAAGCCGCCCGCCGACCCCCGCGTCGGTCATGAGATCGACCGTCCCCTGTTCGAGGACGCCGGCGCGCACGCGTTCGATCACGTGTTCTTCGCGCTGGCGTTCCAGGATCACCGAGTCGATGCCCGCGAGATGCAGCAGGTGGCCGAGCATCAGGCCAGCCGGCCCCGCGCCGACGATGCCGACCTGCGTGCGCGAGATCATGGCCGGCTAGCTGCTGACCGCGGCCGCGATTTCCTCGGCGGCGTCCTGCAGCACCGGCAGGAACTCGCGGACGAGCGTCTGCTTGTCGACGCGCGCGGCATGGACGCCGACATTGACGGCGGCGAGGACGGTGCCGTCGGCGCGGCGGATCGGGACGGCGAGCGAGCGCAGCCCGAGCTCCAGCTCCTGATCGACGATCGCGTAGTCCTGCCCGGCAATCCGATCCAGTTCGGCGCGCAGTTCCGCCTTGTCGACGATCGTGCGCGCCGTGTGTCGCGGAAGCTTGACGCGGGAGACGAAGCGCTGGCGCACCGGCTCGTCGAGCGCCGCGAGCAGCACGCGGCCCATCGACGTCGCGACCGCGGGAAGGCGGCTGCCGACGGCGAGGCCGATCGAGAGAATGCGCCGGGTCGCCGCGCGCGCCACGTAGACGATTTCCTCGCCGTCGAGGACGGCGACGGACGAAGACTCGTGGAGCTCTCCCGACACGCGCTCGAGCACCGGTTGCGCGATCCGCGCGATCGACGCCGGGCCCAGGTAATTGGACGCCAGCGCGAGGATCGCGGAGGTGAGCTCGAACGTGCCGTGCGAGCCCGAGGCGTAGCCGAGCACCGACAAGGTGTGGAGACAGCGCCGCGCCGCCGCGCGCGACATGCCGGTCAACTCCGCGACCTCGCGGATGGTCAGGCGGGCGCGGGCGTGGCCGAAGGCGCGAATGACCAGGAGGCCGCGCGACAGCGACAGCATGAAGTCCGGATCCGCGTCGCCGCCCGGCCGCATCGAGGGGACGCGGCTGGCGATGGCACGCTCCGGACCGTCCGCCGCCGCGGAGCGCGATCGGGCGGCGCGGCGGGAGGAGGCGGGACGGACGGCCCGTGGGTGCGGCATCGGAGCGCGCGATTATCGCACGTCCGCCGCTCGACCGGACCCGCTGCCGACGGCCTCCGCCGGAACGGTCGCCTGGTTTAGGATGGGAGCGCGATGAGCGAATTCCTGCGCCTCTCCGACGCAGTCTCGCGTTTCGTCCGTCCCGGCCACCGCGTCGCGCTCGAAGGGTTCACGCACCTCATTCCGTTTGCGGCGGGCCACGAGATCATCCGGCAGGGCATCGGCGGCCTGACCCTGATTCGGATGACGCCCGACCTGCTCTACGACCAGATGATCGGCAGCGGCTGCGCGCACGCGCTCGTCTTCTCGTGGGGCGGCAATCCCGGCGTCGGGTCGCTCCCGCGCCTGCGCGATGCCGTCGAGCACCAGTGGCCGCATCCCCTCGAGATCGAGGAGCACAGCCACGCCGGGATGGCGCAGGCCTACGCCGCAGGCGCCTCGGCGATGCCGTGCGCGATCCTGCGCGGCTACCGCGGCTCGGATCTCCCCGGCGTCAACCCGCGCATTCGCTTCATCACGTGTCCGTTCACCGGCGAGGAGCTCGCCTGCGTGCCGGCGATTCGGCCCGACGTGGCGATCATTCATGCGCAGCGCGCCGACCGCGACGGGAACGTGCTGGTCGAAGGCATCATCGGCGTGCAGAAGGAGGCGGCGCTGGCGGCGGCGAACACGATCGTCACCGTCGAGGAGATCGTGGATCGGCTCGTGCCGACGGGCCTCAACGCGGTGATCCTGCCGTCGTGGACGATTGCCGCGGTGGTTGCCGTCCCGGGCGGCGCGCACCCCTCGTACGCGCACGGCTATTACGGCCGCGACAATGCGTTCTACGCCGCGTGGGATGCGATCGGCCGCGATCGCCGCGCGTTCGAGGAATGGATGCGGATCAACGTCCGTGACGGGCGTCCCGAGGATTGCCGCGGCCGGGCGTATGCGTCCGCCGGCACCGGGCACGCACACGGCCCGGTCGAGCGGCAATGAGCGGGCCGCAGTACTCGTCGAGCGAGATGATGACAATCGCCGCGGCGCGGACGCTGACGAACGACGACGTGTGCTTCGTCGGGATCGGCC
>JABFWM010000462.1 GCA_013362195.1 Acidobacteriota bacterium | reverse complement strand
TGAACACGATGGGAAATCGACGAGCCTTGTTTGCGGCAGGATTGATGGCGATCGGCGTCAGCTATGGCGGCGCCGTGTGGTATCGCGTCCACGCGCAATCGCGCGAGACGCTGTCCGGGACGTTTGAACGGCTGGTGCTCACACCGCCCGGCGAGGCGCCGTTTCCGCTGCGCTTCTTCACGACCTCGGTCAAGACCGACTCGAAAGGACAAGTCATCACCGGCCCCACGAGCGATCCGGTGAAGAAGCTGGTGGGGGCGGAATCGGCCGGGAAGCGCGCCGGCCTCGAGCGCTTCACCCGGATCATGTTCGGCGCCGACTACTTCGACGGACGCCCGGATCCGGGCACGCGGATCGATCCGAACAATCCCGTGGTCACCAGCGGCAAGGAGTACTGGCCGCATATCGAACAGCCGTTTCGCGGCGAGCCGAACGCGCTCGCGCTCACGCCCGACGGCGCAAAGCTCTACGTGACGCTGCCCGGCCGCGAAGGCTATCCGGACTGGCGCATCGCGTCGGTCGACACCGCCACGCGCCGCGTCCTGCGGTGGATCGATCTGCGGACGCCGGGACGGGCCGGCGGGACACGGCCAGTGAGCGTTCGCGTGGCGCCGGTCAACGAAGCCATCTACCACGGCTCTTATGCGGTCGTGCTCAATCAGTACGCCAACTTCGCCACCGTCATCGACACGAACGCCGATGTGGTGATGGGCGAGTTCCAGAGCGGGTTCTACGGTGAGGACCTCGTGTTCAACCGCGACGGCACGCGGCTGTACATCACCGATCGCTTCAACGATCAGGTGCGCGCGTTCAAGGTCGGCGCGGGGCCGTTCTTCACCGAGATCGCCCAGATCCCGACCGGCACGAACGATCTCGATCGGACGAACCCGCGCAATCTCGACCTGAGCGCCGACGGCCGGACGCTGTACGTCGCGAACACGCTGGGGCACACGATCGCGGCCATTGACGTCGCCAACGACGCCAATACGCTCGTCGCCAACCTCGTGGTTGGCGGCCTGGCGACCGACGTGAAGATCGCGGGCCGCTGGGGCATCGTGTCGGGCCACGAGACCAATACCGTCCTGAACGGACGCGAGATGGGCCATGGCATGCCGATGAAACGGGCGGACGGCACGGCGATCAAGAACGATGGAACGCCCCTCGGCTACACCCCGGTCATGACCGACGCGACCAGGGCGACGACGTTCGACGATCTGGGCAGCGAGCTGAACGTGTTCGACACCGCGACCAATGCCTTCGTCTATCGCTATGTCGATGCCGAGCGCGACAGGTCGATGTGGGTGAAGTCCGGAGAGGTCGTCGATCTGGGCGACCATGCGGCGGGCCAGAAGATCATCCGCGGCAGCGGTCCGGAGCAGATTGCCGTCAAAGGCGACCTGCTGTTCGTCAGCCAGATGCACTCCGACAACGTCGAGGTGTTCCGCATCACCCAGAACCCGGCCGATCTCTCCGGCATTCTCACGCCGCTCGGCATCGAGATGACCGGCGGCATCACGCCGCAGGGACTCGCCGTCTCGCCTGACACGCGCACCATCTACGTCGCCAACATGCAGACGGAGGACGTGTCGATCCTCGGCCTCGACAGCGACGGCACCGTGCATCGCGTCGGCACGGTGACGGTGGGCGTCACCGGCACGACGCCGGATCCCGTGAAAGGCGGCAACGGCGCCGGCCTCTTTGCCACGGCGGAAGAGCAGGGCCTGCGCTGGATGTTCAGCTCGTCGTACTCGGACGATGGGCAGAAGTCGTGCGGCTTCTGCCACTGGCAGAGCCGCGCCGACGGCGCGCAGTGGAACGTCGGCGCCAACGCCCTCGGCGGCCCCAAGGTGTGCCCGCAGAACAAGGACATCTCCGACAACTGGCCGGAGTGGTACGAGGGGCTGAACAACGACATGACCGCGTACGCGTCCGCGTGCAATGGCGAGCTGACGAACGCCGATCGCATCACGAAGCTGTTCCCGCAGGCGACGCTCCAGGAGCGTCAGCGCGCGCGCGAGCAGTATGTGCTGAGCCGGACCGAAGCGAACTCCCTGGCCATCGGCCGCACCGATCTCGCGGGCAAGGCCTTCAAGGTCGGCTTCTACGACATGGCGTATCTGCAGATCCTGTGGAGCCAGAACGAGACGCGGCGGATGCCCAATCCGCTGTCACAGTTCCCGAGCGACACGGACCGGGCCCTCATCGCGCGCGGCAAGCAGATCTTCACCGACGAGGTCGACGCCGGCGGCGCCGGCTGCGCCAGCTGTCATCACAACGGCAACAGGATGACCAACGGCGCGGTCGACGATACGTTCCAGGACTACAACATCCACGAGCCGGGCGTGATCAGCGAGACCACGGTCGACAACGACGGGCCGTTCGCGCGGCTGGAGAACGATTACTTCTTCACGCCGTTCGCCCCGCCGCAGGACGAGGGCGGCCGCCAGAACATCAGCAGCCGGAACACGAAGCACCTGCGCACGTTCTGGGACAGCGTGCCGCGCTGGCTCCATCACGGCGACGCGCACAGCCTGCGTGAGATCCTGCTCGCGCCGGACTCGCCGCTGCTCAAGCCCGGCGAGCGCGGATTCAACTTCCGCACGGTGCGGACCGATCACGCGCGGCGCGTCGCGCACGACTACCTCGGCGGACCGCCGATCGTGCTCCCGACGGAAGTGCCGATCACGTTCGGCGACAGCCAGGGCGGCCTCGCCGGCGACGGCAAGGGGCCGATCTACGTCAGTCTCGATCCGCCGACGAGGATTGCGGACCCCGATATCGCGTATCCGGAGGGCCGTCTGGAGGTGGACAAGATCGGCACCAGCAACGTCGTGCCGCTGCTGATCACCAACGCCAGCGGCGGGCGCGAGATCAATCCGGCGCTGGCCCAGGCCAACGTCCAGCTCCTGCGCGACACGCACGGCAAGACGTCGCACCTGACGGAGGCGGACCTGAACGCGTTGATTCGCTATCTGGTGTCGTTGCAGTGAGCGAAACCTGAGGCAGGGAGGCACACGAAGCGCGTCCGCTTCGTGTGCCTCGCTCCGCGAGGCGACGCTCGCGGCGTTTCCGGGCAGTGGAATGCGAAGCGCCCCGATGAGGAGAATCGCGCCGAGCCGGCCGGTACCGGAGGCCGCGTTCGGCCGCGGCGCCGGCGAAGCGCACCTCGATGAGCCGACCCGCTCCAGTGTCGCGCCATCCCGGACTGCACCATCCCGATCGTCATCCAGACACGAGCAGACGGCGTGTCATCGCCCAGATCGTCCTCTCGGCGAACGGTATGTGACACTGCCGCCAGGCCCGGCAAAGAACGATCACACGATGCTGCCGGCGATGGCGTCAGCGAGGTCTTGGCCGTCGTTCCGGCGCATGCAGGGCCATGACGGATGCGCCGGCGAAACCATCACTGAGTCGGGGCCACCAGCGGCAGGGTCAACTCGAACGTGGTCCCTTCATGTTCGACCGACCGCACGTCGATTCGTCCGCCCATCGCTCGAACGCAGTCATCCACGATGGCGAGTCCGAGCCCGATGCCAGGCACGTGCGTCAGGTCGTCGCGCGTGTGCGCACGGGTGAATCGCTGAAAGATCGTCGAGAGCGCGTGTGGCGGAATCCCCACACCATTGTCGCGGACCTCCATCCGCGCCCAGCCATCGCTCTGTTGTCCTTCCTCAACGTCGACGCGCCGCTCCGTTTTGGCCGCGTCGGAGTACTTGATCGCGTTCGACAACAGGTTGACGAGCACCAGCTCGAGACGTCCGACGTCCACGGTCAAGGTTGGCAGGTTGTCGCTGATCTGGACGGTCACCCCGCGTGCGTCCGCCATCTCTCGCAGCTGCCGGGCGGCCTCCTGTGCGACGGTGCCGGCTCGCACCTTCTGCACCATCGGGGTATCAGCCGAACCCTGCACTCGGGCGATCGCGTGAAGCTTGTGCGTGAGCTCGATGAGGCGCTGCACGTTGCGATCGACGGCCGCCAGCGTTCGTTCCGAACGCGCCTCGTCCAGGTCGGCCTTGCGCAGGAGACTGACCCCGAACTGGAGCGCGCCGAGCGGCTGGCGCCACTCGTGAGCGGCCATACGGGTGAACTGCTCCAACCGCTCGTTCTGCTCGGCGATGGTCTGCGTATAGAGCGCGACGAAGGCTTCGACCGTGGATTGACAGACGATGGCGACGGCCTGGTGCAACCGCGAGACGAGCAGCACGGTCTCCGCCGGCGGAGGCGCCAGCGGGAGCCGCTCGACTTCTTCGAGCACGAACGTGGCGAGCACACCGCTCAGGATCTGGTACTCGCGCAGGATCTGGTGGAGGGAGGCGCGTTGACCGTGGCGCAAGGCGCCGAGCTCGCGCGACTTCGCCATGATGGAGCTGTTCGCGGCGATCGGATCCACGTCGGGCTGGCGCAGGTACTCGCCGATTTCGAGAATCAGCTCGGGTACGTGATCGAGGAGGCTCTCCGAGGGAAACACGTCGCGGGCCTCGACGGGCAGCAAATCAATCAATCGCGCAAACCACCGTGCCGCCAGCGTACGGTGCTCGACACGCAAACGCTCGGCGACGAGGTCTCCGAATTCCGTCGTAATCATCGGTACAGCTCGACAGGAACTGCGCGCACCGCGGCTGAACGCTCATCGCCGCGGGCGAGCTCTGCGGCCAGAAAATTGGAGTGAACAGAAGCCAGTATACCGCTCCCTCGGCCGTGTTGACAGCTCTGCCGGGGGACGCGTCAACCGACGTCGGGGTCTTCTTCAGCCTTCCGCCTGAAGGCGGAAGCTACGCGGCCCTGAAACCGGGCGTCGGCTCGAACGCCTCCGTCTGCCCGACCTCCGATACACGGAATTTGCACCGGTCTTACCGGTCGAGATCGCCGCTGGCGCGGGAACGACATACCAGCCGCCTACGCTGTCGCTCATGGCGCCGGACGGTTCCTTCGATGATGTCAGCAACCGCTCGCCGGGCGTCTCGTCGATCGGACAATCCTCGTCCTGTTCCGTCGAGTGGACGCTGCGCCGCGGCGGTGATCTCGCGCGGTGTTGCCGCCGCAACACGGATACTCGCGTCGAGCTCGAGCTCACGATGTCCGGCATCGCCGTGGCCAGGCAGCCGTGCAGCGGGCCGGAGCGTGCGGCGTTCGTCTCCGACCTGTGGCGAAACGCATTGATGCAGTGTGGCTGGCATCCAGACGCGCCCTCGGTGTTTCCCGAGACGTGATCATTATCGAAGGACGGCGTCCCGTCGCTCGAGCGGCCCGGACACGAGCGGGAGGCGCTCCTCAACACACCGGTTCGTGCTGATGGGATGTACGTTTGCGCATGGTTTGCGTGAACGTCACGCGTGTGTTGCAGGCATACGCCACCATCGTCGTGGCGGCGGACAGCCGGTGGTCGGATCTGAAAGGGTGGGCGGCGCTGCGGAGCAGATGCTCCGCCACTCCTCGCCCGGAAGTCCCTTACCGATCACCGGATGTCCGTTGCCGGGCTCCTTCGGCGGCATAGGCGAGCCCCCCGCCCCACCATCGACCGCACCCAGGCGGCGATTCGACCGATTCGTTTTCGAGAAGGTTGAGTGCGGCGATGAGGGTTGCGATCTTCACCGATTACGACTTCGATACCCCCAATGACGTGACGGCGACGCTGCGCGCGCTGCTGCGGCATGCGCCGAACGGCATCCGGCCGTTCATCTGTACGGCATCGGAATTCAGCGACGCGGCATCGGACTATTTCGCTCCGCGGGCGTTTCCTGCGCGCGGGCCGATGGTGGGCGATCTGTCGCTGCAGGTTCCCAGGCTGTGGGCGTACGTGCACCACGTCCGGCGCGAGTCCATCGACGCCATTCATCTCGCCACCCCGGGACCGCTCGGCGTCACCGCGCGCTACGTGGCGTGGCACACGGGGCTGCCGCTGCTCGGGAGCATTCCCGGGGACGTGGTCTCTGCGCAGGCAACCAGCCGATCGTTCACCGCCACCGCATCGCGACGGTATCGGCGGTGGCTGTACGGCGGATGCGAGCGCGTGCTCGTGCGGTCTGCGGGCGCGCGCGACCGATTGGTCAGCGACGGCATCCGTCCGGCGAACGTTGCCATCTGGCCCGCGGGCGTCGACCCCGAGTTCTATACGCCGGTGAAGCGATCGCCGGCCGTGCGCGAGCGATGGCGCGTCAGCGAGCGGCGTCCGGCGATCATGTATGTGGGCGGCATCGCGCGCGAGAGCGGGCTGGACCTGCTGCGGCCGATCCAGTCGGCGCTGCACCGGCGGCGCATCGAGCACCGGCTGGTGCTCGTCGGCGACGGACCGTCCCGGCGCGCGTTGCAGGAGGAGCTGCCCGACGCCATCTTCACCGGCCCGTTGCGGCCCGCGGATGCGGCCGTCGCGATCGCATCGGCCGATCTCCTGCTGTTCCCAGGCGAGACCACCCCCGCGCCGGCGGTGCTCGAAGCGCAGGCCAGCGGTGTGCCGGTGATCGTCGCGGGTCACGGCACCGCGTACGAATACATCAGGGACGGGGAGACCGGGATCGCCTGCGACCGGCTGGAGATCGATCGGCTTGCCGACCGCGCCGCGCGTCTGTTCCGCGAACCGGCGCGGCACCACGAGATGTCGGTGGCGGCCCGCGCGCACGCGCTGTCGTTTCGCTGGCAGGACACGCTGGACCCGGTGTACCGAAGCTATGTCTATATGAGCCGCCTTGGCCGACGACCCGCTGGCGACGGCGCTCCCGCCGCATCGACAACCAGCGACGCCACGATGTAGCGGCGATCCGTCCGCGCGGCGTGCGCGTCCTTGTAGATCGAATCGCCACTCGTCACAGTGATGTGGCGTGACCGTCACACGGATTCGATGGCACGGTCGTACCATTGGCGGGCAATTGACAAAGGAGGGCCGGTGGCGCCCGGGACACGCAAGCAGGCGCGGCTGTGTGGCGGTGAAGATGTCGGCACGCTCTGGACGCTGCGGCACGGCGGCTACACCGCGCGATGCGCGCTGCTGGCCTGGAAAACGGCGTGGGAGATCAGCGTGCTGGTCGATGGTGACGCGCTTCTGACCGAACGGTGCCGGCGCACCGGGGACCTGTTCGAAGTCGCGGAGCGATGGCGGCGGCGGCTCGTCGAAGAAGGATGGGAACAGGTCCGACCACCGTCGCCCGAACGGGTCGCGTGAGCGTCGCCCGGACCGCGCTCAACGCGAGGCCGGCGCCGGCGGGCGACTGGCGCCGAACGACACGCCGGCGCGCTCGCGCGCCTGCAGCATGCGGCGTTTCGCCTCCTCCTGCAGGATGACCTGCACCCGTCGCGGCGGCTCTCCCTCGGCCGCGACGACCCGGGTGTGCGTGCCGTCGGCGTTGAGGCAGCGAGCCTTCACGTTGTCGGCGAACATCGCCGCCAGCACGTGTGTGACCGCCGCGCGGTGCGCGGGATTCTCCACCGGAAACATCAGTTCCACGCGGCGATCGAGATTGCGCGTCATCCAGTCCGCACTCGCCAGGAACACCTCGTCGGTCCCGCCGTTCAGGAAGTAATAGGCGCGCGCGTGCTCGAGGAACCGGTCGACGATCGAGACGACCTGGATGTTCGTGCTCACGCCCGGCAGCCCCGGGCGCAGCGCGCAGATGCCGCGCACGTTCAGCCGGATGCGCACGCCGCTCTGCGATGCGCGATAGAGCGCCGCGATGATTTCCTCGTCGATGAGCGAGTTCATCTTGGCCATGATCTCGGCGGGCTGTCCCGCTGCGGCCCGGCGCCGTTCACGATCGATCAGGCGGAGGAAGCGCCGGCGGAGCTCCGTGGGCGCCATGACCAGCTTTTTCATGCGCGGCGGATCCGAATACCCGGTCAGCGCGTTGAAGAACGCCGAGGCGTCCTCCGCGAACGGCTGCGACGAGGTCATCAATCCGAAGTCCGTATAGAGCCGCGCCGTGCGTTCGTTGTAGTTCCCGGTGCCGAGATGGACGTAGCGGCGCAGGCCCGTGGGCGTGCGCCGCACGATCAGGCAGATTTTCGCGTGGGTCTTGTAGCCGGGCACGCCGTAGATGACGTGCGCGCCCGCTTCCTCGAGCGCGCGCGCCCACCCGATGTTGCGCTCTTCGTCGAAGCGGGCCGTGAGTTCGACGAGCACGGTCACCTGCTTGTTGGCTTCGGCGGCGCGCTGCAGGCACGCGATGATCGGCGATCCGACGCTGGTGCGATACAGCGTCTGCTTGATCGCGAGCACGTCAGGATCGTGCGCCGCCTGCGTCAGCAGCGCGATCACCGGATCGTAGCAGTCGTAGGGGTGATGCAGCAGCACGTCGCGCTCGTCGAGGATCGCGAACAGGTCCGGGCTGGGCGCGGCCGACAGGACATCGACGGCGTGCAGCGGCGGATCGCGCAGGTCGTCGAAGCCGGGGATTTCGGTCAGCGGCATCAGGACGCGCAGGTCGAGCGGGCCGGGGACGCGGGACACGACCTCGGCGGAAATGTCCAGGCGCTCGCGGAGCAGCGTGAGCAGATCGTCCGAGGTCGACGCGTCGACCTCGAGCCGCACGATCTCGCCGCGGCGGCGCCGCCGCACTTCGCGCTCCACCTGCTCGAGATACGTGCGCCCGCCCTCGTCGTCGAGATCCAGTTCCGCGTCGCGGGCCAGGCGGATGACCGCGCACTCGAGCAGCCGGTGGCCGGGGAAGAGTTGCGGCAGGTGTTCGCGAATGACCGCCTCGAGCAGGATGTAGGCGTGGCCGGCCATGTCGGTGAGCGGGATCAGCCGCGGCAGTCCGGCGGGAACCTGAACGATCGCGAGCTGCACGCGTCCGGATTCCGTTGACGACTCGAGCCGGAGCGCGATGTTCAGGCTGAGTGAAGCGAGCAGCGGAAAGGGACGCGATTCATCGATCGCGAGCGGGGTCAGCACCGGGAGGACCGCATCGCGGAAGTACGCGGCGAGCGCGAGCTGCCGGTCCGCGAGCGCGTCGATGTCGACGAGGCGGATGCCGCGCGCCGCAAGGGCCGGCAGCAGCTCCGCCGTCACCAGGTGGTACATCGTCGCGACGTTTGCACGCGCCCGCTCGCGTACGCGCTGGAGTTGCTCGTGCGCGCTCAAGCCCGCCAGGTCCCGCGACTCGTCGCCGTCGGCAATCGCCTGCTCGAGCGCGGCGACGCGCACCATGAAGAACTCGTCGAGATTCGAGGAGGCGATCGCCACGAACTTGACGCGCTCGAGGAGCGGCGTCGTCGGATCCTGCGCTTCCTCGAGCACCCGCTCGTTGAACGCCAGCCAGGAGAGCTCGCGATTGATGAACAGCGCCGGATCGCGCGCCGCCGGGGCCGTCATGTGAGGGCGCCGGTGATCACCAGCTCGCGGCCGAACGTGGCGGCAAAGAGATCGGCGCGCGCCGTGGCGGCGAGCCGCTCCATCGTCAGGTCGCCGGTTCCATCCAGCTCGAGGAGCCAGGTCCGGTCGCGCCGGCTCAGTCGCACGCCGCGGACCTTCTGTTGATGCTCGGCGTCGAGGGCGTTGGCGATACGGAGGATCGCCGCCAGCTTGTCCACGTGCAGCCGGTCTTCGCGATCGAGCGCGACGTACGGCAGGTGGGTCTCCTGCGGGACGGCGCGGCGGTGATACCGCGCGATGTTGGAAACCATCGCCGTCTCGTCGTTCGAGAGGCCGAAGATCTGCGACGCGGAGAGCAGATACTGCGAGTGCTTGTGGTGCGCGCGCAGGCTGACGTAGATGCCGACGTCGTGCAGCAGCGCCGCGACCTGCAGCAGCAGCCGGTGCCGCGGCCGCAGCCCGTGCTCGTCCTGCAGCAGATCGAACAGGGACACCGCGAGCATCGCCACGTGCCGCCCGTGATCCCGATCGAGGCGGTAGCGTTGCCCGAGCGATTCGGCGCTGGCCAGCACCTGGCGCTCGAAGTCCGCCGCGTTCGTCCGGCCGCCGGCATCGGCGAGGTCGAGGAGCATGCCGGCACGCATCGAGGTATCGCAGACGAGAATCTCCCGCGCCGCGGTTTCCGAGAGCAGCGTGCGATACACCACGAGCGACGCGGCGAACGTCTCGGCTCCGGCGGGCGGCAGCTGGAAGCGATCGATCAGGGCGTCTTCGTCAAGCCGTGCGATCTCCTCGCAGAACGACACGAAGCGATCGCGGGGAATCTCACGGACGGCGGGCTCCGTGTCGCTGTCGATCTGCGAGGCCGCGAACCGGATGTCGCCGCCGACCGCGACGAACCGGGTGATGCGCGTCAACGGCAGCTCGACGCGGATCTCTTCGATGATGTTGGCGATGTAGCGGCGCAGCAGCGCCATCTGCACGTCGTGCGTGTGCCGCTGGAGCTCGAGCTGCTGCCGGACGCGGATCGCGCCGAGGGCATAGACGCCCGACTGCGACGGCTCGCCGCGCCTGAGCAGCGTCAGGCTCGTGCTGCCGCCGCCCACTTCCGCGATGAGGCAGCGGGCGCTGTGCAGCGCCGCGTGCGCGCCCAGCACGTCGCGCACCGCGAGATAGAGCAGCCGGCACTCCTCCGCCTCATTGATGACGTCGAACACGATGCCGGTGCGCCGCTGGATACGGTCGAGGAAAATGTCGCCGTTGCGCGCTTCGCGCACCGCGCTCGTCGCCGCCGCGCGCACGTGCGTCACCCCGTACCCGTCCATGGATTTCCGGAAGCCGTCGAGCGCGCTGAGCACGGTATCGACCGTCTGCGCCCGGATGCGGCCGCCGGAGAACGTGTCGCGGCCGAGCAGTACCGCGCGGGAGAGCTCTTCGATCATGCGCGGCCGCCGGCCGCCGGTGAGTTCAGCAATCGCGAGGCGGATCGCGCTGGCGCCCATGTCGAGCACCGCGACCAACTGCGGCGCGCTCGCCACCTCGTCGGCGGCGTCCGCCTGTTTCGACGTGAGCATGCGGGCGATGATAACGGAGGTTGACGACGGTGAGGGAGCCGTCGTGTAACGGCGATGTAACGTGCGCGGGTACGCGTGAGTCGCGGTGGCGGCGACGGCTGTTGTTCAGACCTTCATGTCGCAGCGGCTGCGGATGGTTCATTCGTGCGGATCGACAAGATCCGCCGTACCGCGTCCGAGGACGTCCACTTTCCCGCAAGCAGCCATCCCGCGCAGCACAGCTGCTCGGCGAGCGTGATCTGAAATCCCGGGGTCCCTGACATCTTTCTGACATTTCTGTCAGGAAACGCGATCGCATGCCGCACCTCGATAACATGCATCCGGTGCGCATCCTCGTCGTGGAAGATGAGCGGAAGCTGGCGCAGGTGCTCGCGTCGGCGCTGCGTGCCGAGCACTACGACGTGGTGGTCGCGCCGACCGGCGAAGAGGGGTTCTTTCGCGCCAGCGCGGAAGCCTTCGATCTCGTGGTGCTGGACCTGATGCTCCCCGGGCGCAGCGGGCTTGAAATCCTTCAGACCTTGAGACAGCGCCACCTGCAGACGCCCGTCCTGATCCTGACGGCGCGCGACGGCATTGACGATCGCGTCCGTGGTCTCGATCTCGGCGCCGACGACTACATGGTCAAGCCCTTTGCCCTTGCCGAGCTCCTCGCCCGCATCCGCGCGTTGCACCGCCGCGGCCGGCCGTCGGACATGCTGCGGTTGAAGGCTGCCGATCTGGAAGTCGATCTCGTGGCCCGCCGCGCCACACGCACGGGCCATCCGCTCGAGCTCACCGCGCGCGAGTTCGATCTGCTCGAGTACTTTCTCCGTCACCAGGGCCACGTGGTGTCCCGCGAGATGCTGGCGCATGAGGTATGGAAGGAGCCTCGCCGCGCCACGCCGATCGACAACGTCATCGACGTCCAGGTCGCGAGGTTGCGCAGGAAGGTCGATCTCGAAGGACGCGAGCGGCTGATTCACACCGTGCGCGGCGTCGGATTCGTCCTGCGGGCGGGGGAGCCATGACGCCGCGGTGGGCCGCGCCATCGATTCGTGCGCGGCTCACGGCGTGGTACGCGATCGTTCTCACCGCGATGATGATCGTCTACGCTGCCGCGACCTTCGTCGCGGTGCGGCACGAGTTTCTGGAGCAGTTCGACGATCAGCTGCACGAGGACTTCGAGACCGCCGAAGGCCTGCTGATCCGGACAGCCGACGGACGGGTCACGTGGGCGAGCGATCGGCGTCACGGCCCTGACGGTGACGAAGGCCGGCTCTATGAGGTCTGGTCGGCGGACGGGAAGCAGATTCATCGGTCGGGCGCTTCCGTGGCGCTGCCGCCGATCGCGCTGGCGTCGGCCGGCAGCTCGTATCGCTATGAGACCGTCGCGGCCGGCCCCGAGCGATGGCGCACCCTCAGCGCGCCCGTCTCGATAGACGGGCACGCCGTGGTGCTCCGCGTGTCGCGATCGGAGCAGCTCCTGCGCTACCAGCTCGGGGAAATTCTCCTCGTCCTGGTGCTCGGCCTGCCGCCTGTCGTCGTACTAGCGGGCGTGGGGGGATCCCTCCTCGCGCGGCGACTGCTGGCGCCAATCGAGCAGCTCGCCTCGGAGGCGCGCCGCATCACCGCCGAGCGGTTGCACGAACGTCTGACGGTGTCGAATCCGAACGACGAGATCGGCCGGCTCACCGCGGTCATGAACGATGCCTTCGCGCGGCTCGAATCGTCGTTCGATCAATTGCGCCGATTTACTGCCGACGCCTCGCACGAGCTCCGGACGCCGCTCGCCGTCGTCCGTGGCATCGGCGAGGCCGCCGTGGCGCAACGACGGAATCCGGCCGAATACGAGGAGGCGATCGGCAGCCTGCTGGAAGAAGTCGATCGCATGACGAACCTCGTCGACACGCTGCTGCGGCTGTCCCACGCCGATGCCGGCAGCATCCGTCTCTCGCGCGAGCCGCTCGATCTGGGTCAGCTTGCACGCGAGGTCGCCTCGTCGCTCGCCATCCTCGCTGAAGAACGCCATCAGACATTGGCGGTCGATACCGCTGACGGCGTCATCGCGTCCGCGGATCGCCTCGTTCTGCGCGAAGCGGTGACCAACGTGCTCGATAACGCGATCAAGTACAGTCCGGTCGGATCCACGGTGGCCATCCAGCTGGCTCGACTCGACCACCAGGCGCTGCTGGCGATCGCGGATGAGGGGCCCGGTATCGCCACCGAGCATCGCGAGCGCATCTTCGATCGCTTCTTCCGGGTCGATGAGGCGCGGTCGCGCGACGGCGGGGGAGCGGGGCTGGGCCTCGCGATCGCCAAGTGGGCGGTCGATATGCACGGCGGGCAGATCACCGTCGGCCAGCGGCCGGGCGGCGGCGCCGAATTTCGGATCCTCTTGCCGCTTGCGCACCCAGCGAGCGCGGCCGAGGGTCCCCACACAACACAGCTTCACCTTGGAGGACCGCTATGAAACTTGGAGGACAGCTATGAAACGGTTCGTTATCGCGTGTGCGGCGTGTGCGTTCGTCACGGTCGGGCAGTCGACGTGGGCGCAGGAGGCGCCGGCTGAATACCAGGAAGTCCTGAGCATGCTGGGCAAGAAAGGGGATTTCAAGGACAACGTGCTGAAGGTGAACATCCCGCGCAACGACCTCGACGTCATGGTCGCGAACGTCAAGACGCCGACGCCGTTTGGCTTCGGCGGCTGGGTGGCGATGACGAAGGGCAGCGGCGACAAGCACGTGATGATGGGCGATCTGGTGCTGACCGAGGATGAAGTGAACCCGGTGATGTCCGCGCTCCTCGATCACGGCCTCGAGGTCACCGCGCTCCACAATCACTTCTTTCACGAGGAGCCGCGCATCTTCTACATGCACGTGCACGGCCAGGGCACGCCGGCGGACCTCGCACGCGACCTGAAGCCCGCGCTGGATTTGATTGGCAAATCCGCCGCCCGTCCGGCGCCGACGACGGGCTCGGCGCCCGCGACGTCCCCGTCGAAAATCGATACCGCCAAGA
>JABFWM010000671.1 GCA_013362195.1 Acidobacteriota bacterium | reverse complement strand
ACGCGCTCCCACGCGACCGCGCCCTCGCGCAGCAGCCGCGGACGATCGTTTTCGAACGCCACCATCGTCGACGGCGCGCCGCCGCGTACGCGTCCCGCATCGATCACCGCGTCGACGGCGGGCAGCATCGAGAGCACCTCGTCGATGGTCACGGCGGCCGGTTCGCCGGATCGATTCGCGCTCGTGGCGGTGATGCAGAAGCCGCATGCGCGCGCCAGCGCCCGCGCGACGGCATCGTCGGGCACGCGAATCCCGACCGTAGTGCCGCCGGCCAGCGTCTCGCTCGCGATCGGCGGGCGCGCAGACACGACAATCGTCAGCGGGCCCGGCCACCACGCCGCGGCCAGCCGCGACGCGGCCCCGGTCAATTCTCCCGCGGCATCCGCCTGCGCGACGTCGGCGGCGATCAGCGTCAGCGCCGACGACTCCGCACGTCCTTTCAACTCGAACAGCCGACGCACGGCGGTGCGGTTGCGCGGATCGACCGCGAGTCCGTACAGCGTGTCGGTCGGATACGCGACGACGAGCCCGTCGCGCACCAGTTGCGCGGCATGACGGAGCGCGTCCACGTCAGTCCCGAGCAGTTTCGGCATCGACTGATTATCGAGGATTGCGGGCGCGCGCCGCGCGGATGAATCTGGTGGACAGTCCCCTACACGGATTCGCCCAGCACGGGCTCCTCTGTTGACGCGACATCTCTGTCGGCGAATGGCGTACCGCCCGCGTCGGCCCCGCGCCCTCCCATCCGGTGCACGACGATGCCGAGCACGACAAGGGCGATGACGTCGAGCGCGAACACCGCGCGGATGGACGTCGCGCCGAGCACACCGGAGACAATCGGGCTGAGCGCGAGACCGATCAGCGACGCCGTGGTCAGCAGCCCGAAGCCCGCGCCCCGGGCGCTCGCGGGAATCACGCTGCCGGCCGCGGTATAGGCGGCGGTCATGCCCGCGCCCATCGCGACGCCGAACAGCGGCGTGGCGAGAAACAGCAGCCGCACGTCCCGTGCGATCACGTAAATGACCGCGCCGGCGGCAGCGACGGCACAGGCGCGCGCGATCACCGAGGTCGCGGTCAGCCGTTTCATCAGCGCGGCGCAGTAGTGATGCCCGACCGCTCCCGCACCCGCGGCAATCGAGAAGAGCGTGCCCGACAGCAACGGAATGCCGGCCGGCGTGGTGCCCAGCACGCCAACGTAGAGCGGCAGGATCGGCCCGAAGCTGCGGTCGACGAACTGCAGGCCGAAGATCACCGCCATCATCAGGAGGAAGTTCTCGAACGCGAGGACGCTGCGGAACGTCACGCTCGCGCCCGCGTCGCCGCGTTCCTCCGCCGTCGAGTGATGCGCCTGCTCCTGATAGAGGACGAGGACCACGATCGCGGCGGCCAGGTAACACGCCGAGGCGACCAGAAACGCACGCCGGAGTCCCACCAGCGCCGCAATCGTGCCGCCGAACACCGGGCCGAGCGCGGGACCGAGGCGCTGCGCCGTCTGCACCGTCCCGATCGCCTGCGCCATCTTGCCCTTCGGCGCCGAATCGGCCGCCATCGTCAGCGTCAGCGCCCCGTAGCCGGCGAACAGTCCCTGGATCGCGCGCAGCGCGAAGACGTGCCACGCACGCGTCACGAACGCCATCGCGCCCATGACGATGATGAAGCTGACCAGCGAGCGCTCGACCATGATCTTGCGCCCGAAGCGATCGGCGAGCCGTCCCCACAGCGGCGAGAGCAGCGCGGTCAGCGCCGGCGTGACGCCGAGGCACAGGCCCGACCACAGCGCCGCTTCGCCGACGTCGCTGACGCCCAGCTGATGGAAGTACAGGGGCAGGAACGGCATCACCAGCGTGAAGCCCATGAATCCGATGAACGAGGCAGAGGTGACGGCGAAGAGATTGCGGCGGTACGTCGACACGTCATCCAACGATGCGACAGTCGAGCCCGAGCGTCGCGGGAGAAGAGCGAAGGAGCGAAAGCGAATGAGCCACGCGAGCGGAGCGAGGCGCGCGGTGCCCGCGAGCGAGCGTGTCGGGGCCCGGGCGCGGTGAAGCCCCCCGGACTAGAAACGCACGCGCACCATCCGCGACTGTTCGACGTGAATGGTGTCGATGAAGCGCACGCGCGGCGGATCGCTCTGCATGACGAGCGAGTTCGTCCGGGTGCCGTCGCCGAAGAAGCGCACGCCGCGCATCAGCGTTCCATCGGTGACGCCGGTCGCCGCGAAGATGATGCCCTTGCCTGACGCGAGATCCTTCGACGTGTAGATCCGGCCGGGCTCCGCGCCCATCGCGCGACAGCGTGCTTCGTCCTCGGGCTTTCCGATCACCAGGCGTGCGAAGATCTCGCCGTTCAGGCACCGCATCGCGGCGGCCGTCAACACGCCTTCGGGCGCGCCGCCCGTGCCCATCACCGCGTGCACGCCGCTGCCGACCACCGCCGCGGCAATGCCCGCGGACAAGTCGCCGTCCGAGATCAGGCGGATGCGCGCGCCGGTCGCGCGAATGTCCTCGATCAGCTGCCGGTGCCGGGGGCGATCGAGCACGACGACGACCAGGTCGGCGACCTCGCGCTCGAGGCACCGCGCCAGGGTGCGCAGGTTCTCGGCCACCGGCGCGTCGAGGCTCACCGCGTGCTTGGCACTCGGGCCGACGACCAGCTTCTCCATGTAGAGATCCGGCGCGTGCAGGAGCCCGCCCTTGCTCGACGCCGCCAGCACCGCAATCGCGTTCGGCGCGCCGATCGCACACAGGTTGGTGCCTTCGAGCGGATCGACCGCGATGTCGACGGACGGAAACTCGATGCCGAACGGCAGCTTCTGCCTGGCGGCGAGGCCGACCTTCTCGCCGATGTAGAGCATCGGCGCCTCGTCGCGCTCCCCCTCGCCGATGACGATGGTGCCGTCGATCGGCACGGTGTCGAGACACGTCCGCATCGCTTCGACGGCGGCTTCATCGGACTTCCGTCCGTCGCCCTGCCCCATCGTGTGCGCGCACGCGATCGCGGCCTGCTCGACGACGCGCAGGAACTCGAGTGAGAGATCTGAATCCACCGATCAGGCTCCGGACGGTCGGTCGTGCGCCCCTTCCGTCTGCTGTCTGCCGTTCGTGTCAGGCGCGATGCGGCGGCAGCTCGCACCGCGTCGGCTTGTCCTGGCGGTAGCCGAGCACGTAGTCCGCCTGCATGACCTTGTGAATCTCGCGCGTCCCCTCGTAAATGACCGCGCCCTTGCAGTTGCGATAGAACCGGCCGGCGGGATACTCGTCCGAGTAGCCGTTCGCGCCGTGCACCTGGACGCAGTCGCCGGCGGCGCGTTCGGACGCGACCGTCGCGAACCATTTCGCGAGCCCGGTCTCGCGCGTGTTGCGGCGGCCGGCGTTCTTCAGGAAGCCCGCGCGCATCCACAGCAGCCGCGAGGCCTGATAGTCGGACTCCATCTGCGCGATCATTTCTTTCACGAGCTGGTGCTGCGCGATCTCGACGCCGAAGGTCCGTCGTTCTTTCGCATACTTCGCGCTCGCGTCGCGGCAGGCGCGAATCAGGCCCGTTGCCCCCGCGGCCACCGTGTAGCGGCCCTGATCGAGCGCGAACATCGCGATCTTGAACCCTTCGCCCGGACGTCCGACGAGGTTGCTCTCCGGTACTTCCACGTCGTCCATCTTGAAGTAGCCGGTGTTGCCGGCGAGGATCCCCCACTTCTCTTTCAAGGAGCCGCTCGAAAAGCCCTTGAACGATCGCTCGACGATGAAGGCGCTGATGCCCGAGGGATCGCGCTGCTTCTTCTTCGCGGCGTCGCTCCACGCGAAGACCAGGAAGTTGTCCGCGACGTCGGCGAGCGAGATCCACATCT
>JABFWM010000326.1 GCA_013362195.1 Acidobacteriota bacterium | reverse complement strand
AAGCGCTGGCTCTCGTAGGGCTCGCGCCCGAAGCTCTTGATCAACCGAAACTCAGCGAAACTCTCGTGCAGGCGCGCGGTCAGCCGCGACTCGAGCTGCTTGGTCCGCTCCGCCCCCGGCCGAAGCCGCCGGCCGCCCCACCGGATCCAGACGAACATCAACGGGACCACCGACAGCGACACGAGCGCGAGGGGCCGGCTGATCCCGAGGAGAATGCCGAACATGACGATCAGCGTCAGCGCCGAGAACGTCATCGGGAAGATGCCGCGCAGCAGCAGCTGCTCGAGACACGAGGCATCGGACTCCAGCCGGTACACCGCCTCGCCGACCGGCATGCGCGAGTGGTGCCGCAGCGCCAGTCCCTGCAGGTGATCGAACAAGCGCTCGCGCAAGTCCTTCGTCAGCATGTGCCCGGTCTCAGTGAAGAGGCGCGTGTGCGCCATCAGCACTGCCTGATGCATGAACTGCACGAGCACCCCGACGATCGCGATCGCGACGAGCAGCGACGCGCGGCTGCCGGGCGTGACGCCCGGCAAGTAGGTCAGCCATGCCGCCGGCGGGAGCGGCCCCAGCGCCTGGTCCACGATCGCCTTCATCGGCCACGGCAGCAGCACGCGCAGACCGACCTCCGCGAGCGACAGCGCCGCGAGCAGCGCGACGCGGGCGCGATAGACCTTGAGGTACCCAGCCGCCCACCGAAGCATTGCATTCGATCATAAACGCGCGTGACTCGCGAACCGCTCGTCCGAGAGCAGCGCCACCGCTTCGCGGTAGCCGCGCACCGTCCCGACGTCGACGTACGATTCACCGGCGGCGACGCCGATGGCGCGGCCGCCGCCGCCGAGCCACGCGTTGATCAGCGTCCCGACGTACTCGTCCTGCTGCGCGCGCGCGTTCCACAAATGGAACAGCTCGCGCAGCACCGCGCCGGGCATCTTGAAGGCGCCCCAGATCCAGTGCGAGGCGGCATCGGCCCGCTTCACCTGAATCTCGCGGACGGTCCCTGCCCCATCACAGACGACGGCGTCGAAGAGCTCGGGGCGCTCGACGGGAAACAGCAGAAACGACAACTCCCCGTCGGGCAGCCGCGCCAGCCCGTCGTCGGGAAACCAGATCGTGTCGGGCAGCCCGACGAGGACCTGCTCGTCGTCTGCGATGAGCGGCAGCGCGCGGAAGATGGCGTCGCAGAGCCCGGCCGCCTGCGGCTGCACGCTGTAGAACACGCTCGCCGAGAACACGCCGCCCCCGTAGTACTCGAGGATGTCGGACTTGCCCGGCGAGATCACGAAGCACAACTTGTCTGCGCCGCCGAGCACGAGGCGCTCGACGAGGTACTCGCTGACGGCGCGCGGACGCTCGCGCTCGCCGTCATGCCGGCTGCCGACCGGCAGGAGTTCCTTCGAGAACGCCAGGGGCTGCATGCGACTGCCCTGACCCGCCGCCGGAATGATTCCCCACATGGGTGCCTCGTTCACGATGATGCACGTCGGATGTCGGAGGACGGTTCGTCGAGACCCGCGCGAGCATGGTTTCCAGTTCCGCGGCGCGGACGTCAGCCGTGTGCTCCGCGAGCGCGCGGGCGCGCGCCGCGTGTCCGATCTGACGGCGTGCCTCCGGATCGACCTTCAATGCCGCGAGCACGTCTTCCGTCGTACGCGCGACGACGATCTCGCGGCCGGGACGGAAGAACGCGTCCAGGCCGTCCCACCAGTCGCTGACGATCGGCGTGCCGCACGCGGCCGCTTCGAACAGCCGCCCCGACGGGCAGTAGCCCATGTCGGCCATCGGCCCGCGCGTGATGTTCAGCGTCCATGCCGATGACGAGTAGAACGACGGATGCCGCGCCGGCGGCATGTGGGCGAGATAGAAGATGTTCGGCTGCCAGGGAAACCCTTCGGCGGGGTACATCGATCCCGCCAGCGCGAAGCGCAGGTCGGCGCGCCGCCTCGCCGGCTCGATGAACAGCGTCTCGAGCGCGGCCTGCCGGTCCGGCGAATAGGTCCCGAGGTAGGTGAAGTCGAAGTGGCGCTCCGGGTCGGTCGGCACGGGATGGTGCGCCGTCGGATCGACGCTGCCGTACAAGGGTGCGACGTGGCGCGCACCGAGCTCCTCTTTCAGCGCGTCGAGCGCGCGGCCGCCGGTGAAACTGAGGACGAGATCGAACGCCTCCAACCCGTCGCGCGGCACGTAATCCACCCGCAGGCCCGACGCGAGCCGCGCGAGCGTGACCGGCGTGTCCATGTCATAGAAGACCTTGAGCACCCGCGGCGTCCGCAGCACGAGATCGGCGGCGTCCTGTGCGTCCGGACAGTACGACGTCACCATCGCGACGCCGGCGCCGGCCAGCACCTCCTGCGCGTACGGCTGCACGTCGCACCAGTCCGCGTACAGACACAGCTCGCATCCGTCCGGGCTCGGCGCATCGCGATGCGCGGCGTAATACGGCACGTCGCGCTCGAAGAAGGTGACCTGGTGGCCGCGCGCGGCGAGCGCACGGCACAAGCCGCGCCACGGCGTCGCGTGGCCGTTGCCCCACGAGGAACTGATGGTCAAGCCAAAGATGACGAATTTCATCCCGAAGACCTGCTCCTCATGCCGCGGCGCGCGCACCGAGCAGCGATTCGAGCTGCCGCGCACGGTGCACGTAGGTGTGCTCCGCGCAGACGCGCCGTTGCGCCGCCTCGCCGATCGCGCGCGCGCGCGCAGGATCCAGTTCGGCGACGTGCGCCGCGACGTCGGCTCCCGAGCCGGCGACCAGCACCTCGCGTTCCGGCTCGAGGACCGGTTCGATCCCTTCCCAGCGATCCGTGAGCAGGCAGGCGCCGGCGCCCGCCGCTGCGAACACGCGCGTGGCCGGCGAAAACCCGTAGCGCGCCATGCTGTCGC
Organism: Acidobacteriota bacterium; assembly: GCA_013362195.1. GTDB lineage: Bacteria > Acidobacteriota > Vicinamibacteria > Vicinamibacterales > 2-12-FULL-66-21 > QHWT01. The sequence continues at coordinate 10,993 of JABFWM010000326.1, read as the reverse complement.
GGCTGATGTTCAGGACCGCGCGCGGCGTGCAGTTGAAGGCGTTGTGATCGCGCGTATACACGTGCCCGACGTAGCGGACGTTGTCCGGCATCGCCTTGTCGTGCCAGCCGTTGCCGCCGAGCAGGAATCGCTCGGTCGGGAGCTGCCGGGCCGCCTCGAGGAAAAACGCGTCCACGCGCGCCTCGCGATCCGGCAGGCGGTTGCCCAGAAAGCCGAGGCTCGCGTCGAACCGCGGGTCGCGCGCGACGGGATGGTGCGTCGCCCGATCGAGCGCGTTGTAGATCGGCACGCACAGACGCGCGCCGGTCGCCTCGTAGGCGCGCACGACCGGATCGCCGCCGCCGTAGGTCAGCACCATGTCGTACTGGGGAATCAACGCGCGCAGCGGATCGCCCGGATGCTGCTCGAGCCGATCGAGCGTCGCCGGCGCGTCGACGTCCCAGAAAATGGCCATGGCATGTGGAGCGCGCGCCTCGAGCACCGCCGCTTCGAGGAGGTCGTCGAACACGCCAACGCCGCTGGTCTTGACGATGACGTCGGCCGTCCGCGCCTCGCGCAGCGCGCGACGGACCCCGGATTCACCGTCCGCGCTGTAGACGACCACCTTCGCCCACGACGGATCGGAGATGTCGCGATGCGCCTGCCGTTCGTAGGCGTCCGGCTCGTAGAAGGTGACGTCGAACCCGCGCTCGTCGAGCGCGCGGACGATGCCACGGTAATAAGTGGCGGCGCCGTTCCAGTAGGCGGACACCAGGCTCGAACCGAAGAAGGCGATGCGGGGACGGCTCATGCGGCGACCCTCGTCTCCGAATAGGCGGCCAGGTACGCGTCAGCCATGCGTGTGCTGGTCAGGTCCGCCGCGCGCGCGCGCGCGATCGTGCCCATCCGCAGCCGGCCTCGATCGTCGTCGATGAGCGACTGAATGGCGGCCGCGATCGCGGCCTCGTCGCGTGGAGGCACGAACAACGCGGCGCCCTCCCAGGTCTCGCGCAGCGACGGGATGTCGCCGAGCACGAGCGCGCATCCGGAGAGCGCGGCCTCGAGCACCGACAATCCGAACGGCTCGTAACGCGCCGGCAACGCGTAAATGGACGCGCGTCCGTACCAGCCGCGCAGCGCCTCGCCATCCACGCGTCCAAGGTGCTGCACGTGGGCCGGCACTTCGCAGGACGATCCCGCGTACTCCGTCTCGCCGGCGATGCGCACCGGCCACGAGATTCGCCGCGCCGCGGCGCAGAGCGCGGCGATGTTCTTGGCTTCATCCCACAGCCGCCCGCACGCGAAGACGAACGGTTCCCGCGTCGCGGCCGGCAGCGGCACGAACGTGCGGCCGTTGGCAATCACCCTCCCCGCCGGCAGCGGTCCGTAATCGGCGTGCAGCTCGCGGAGCATCGCGTCGGTCGGTGCGATGACCAGCGCGGCGGCGCGCAGGCCGGCGGCGACGCGGGCCTGATACTCGCGGTAGCGCGCCGGCGCTTCTTCCTCTTTCACCGCACGCCACCACGAGCGCACGCACGAGTGCGCGACGACGATCAGCGGTGCGCGCCACGGCAGCACCCCGTGGCAGAAGCCGTTCAAGTGGACGATGTCGGGCTGGAGCGCGCCCTCGAGCTCGAGGAGCCACGAGCCGGCGGCGTCCACGTCCGCCCACGCGTCGTCCATCCACTCGAGGCGAAAGGGCGCGTGCAGGACGATCGCGCCGGCGTTCCTGGCCTCCGCGCGCTGCGCCGTCGACGGCGGGGGGCCCATCACCGCGAGATCGACAGCCACGCCGCGCGACACCAGCTCGCGCGCGAGATCGATCGCATACGTCCAGACGCCGCCGACCGCATCGGCGGTCATCAACACGCGGCCCGGGCGCGGCGACTCGATGTCAACGCGCATCCGACAGCTCCAGCTCCTCCAGCGGACGCGGCCGCGCGTCCTGAATGTCGCTGAACTCGGCGAATCGTCCGAGGTAGTGCGCCATCGCACGCTCCCACGCGCGATCGTCGGGGGTGCCCCATCGCCGCGTGTAGTCCGGCGAGCCGGGATAGGGGAACATCGGCACCGGCTTGTTGGCCCAGACCCCGAACTGCTGCAGATGCCGACGCCACGCCTCGACCGCCTGCGGATCGTCGGTGCCCGATTCGAGCAGGTTCCCCTGAACGAACGGCACGCGGCCGCGCGCGTAGATCAGCCGCTCCGCGAGCTGCTCGGTGGTGAGGCGGCTGCCTTTGTCGAGGAGGTTGCGCCCTTCGACCGTGATGCTCTCCACGCCCGCTTCGATCGACACACAGCCGGCACGGCCCAGCAGATCGAGCATCGCGTGGTTCCACAGATCGATGCGGGTCTGAATGCCGAACGCGAACGGCCGTTCGACGAACGCCTCGAGCAGCTCGCGGTTGGGCAGGAAGATCTCGTCGATGAAATAGACGTACTCCACGCCCTGCCCGATCAGCGCGTCGAGCTCCTCGAGGATCGTCGGGATCGGGCGCTTCCGGTAGTCGTCGCGGAAGTTGTCCTTCGCACAGAAGCTGCAGTGGTACGGACAGCCACGCGACACCTCCATCTCCGCGCCCGGCGCGACCGGCTCGCGATCGAAGCGGTGATGGTGATGATGGTGGCGCGCGACGTCGGCGTCAGGCCATCTGAGCGCGGGCAGCGCCGCCATATCGGAGGCGTGCGGCGTCCCTTGCACCCTGACTTCGCCCTCGGCGACGTACGCGATTGACGGCACCGCCGCCCAGGCCGGGCGCGCGACGGCAAGGCGCGGCAGGATCTCCTCGCATTCGCCGAGCACCGCCGCGTCGGCCTGGAGCTTGTTCAGCGCTGCGCCGGGCGTCGTGGAGGCATGCGGACCGACGGCCACCACGAGTGGCCGCTGACGCCCGGCGAGCGCATCCCGGATCGCCCGCAGCGTCCGCTGCGGGACGCGAAGCTCCGGAGGGGCACAGCGCCAGAACAGGTAACTCGGTGCGGTGGTGATGACGACGGCGTCGGGCGCGAAGGCGCGGACGCGTTCCGCGACCTCGGCGTCGGCGAGCCCGTGCAGCTGGCCGTCGACGATCTGCACCTCGTGGCCCTCGCGCTCGAGCAGCGTGCGGGAGTAGCCGTACTCGAGCGGAAGGTGCGGCTCGCGACACCCGAAATAGATGCTGCCGTCGAACCGCCACGCCGGGTTGACGAGGCTCCACCTCATGATGCGACCTTGCTCGCCTCCACCGCGCGGACGTGCGGCATCCCCGAGGCGACCAGCCAGGCGAGCAGGCGCTCGACGCCGTGGCGGACGCCGGTCTTCGGCCGCCAGCCGGTGAGCCGCTCGAACTTGGCGGTACTCGACACGTAATAGCGCTGGTCGGCGGGCCGCCAGGGCTCGATGGCGAAGCCGGGACGCTCGCCGGTGATCTCGGTGATGAGATCCATCAGGTCGAGCAGGCTGATGGTGTTGCGGGGGCCGCCGCCCATGTTGAAGGCTTCGCCGGCGGTGTCGTCGATGTGCTCGTGCGCGAGCAGCATCGCGTCGACGAGATCTTCAACGAACAGCACGTCGCGCACCTGCAGGCCGTCGCCGTACAGGGTGAGCGGGCGCCGCCGCAGCGACTGAATGAGGAAATGCGCGACCCAGCCCTGATCCTCGGTCCCGAACTGGTGCGGCCCGTAGATGCAGCTCATTCGAAACACCGTGGCGGGAATGCCGAAGGTGCGGGCGTAATCCAGGACGTACTGCTCGGCGGCCCCTTTCGAACAGCCGTACGGGCTGTGGAAGTCGAGCGGGCGCGTCTCGCTGATGCCGCGCTCGAGCAGCTGCTCGTCGGCGGGCTCGTAGCGCGAGCGGCGGCGCCTGAGCGTGACGTCGTCCAGATCGCCGTAGACCTTGTTGGTCGACGTGAAGAGCACGCTCGGCGGCGAATCGCACGAGCGGACCGCTTCGAGCAGGTTGAGCGTGCCGCGTGCGTTCACGTCGAAGTCGACGAGCGGATCGGTGAGGCTGGTCGTCACCGCCACCTGCGCGGCGAAATGGAACACCTGATCGACGCCGCGCACCGCGCGCCGGACCGCGGCTTCGTCGCGGACGTCGCCGAGGACGAACTCCACGCGATCGCCGTACCGCTGCTGGATCCAGCGCAGGTTTTCTTCGACGCCGGCGCGCGACAGGTTGTCGAACAGGCGCGCCCGCCGGCCGGACGCGAGCAGACGGTCCGCCACGTTCGTCGCGACGAACCCGGCGCCCCCGGTGATGAGCGACAGGCCCGTGCTTCCTGGTACCCGGATCGGCTGCGTCATACGGTCAACCCCCTTGAAGCCAGCTCGCGGCTTGCCTGCGCGACGCGGTCGTCGGCGGCCTGGTCCTGCAGCCACGCCGCGAGCTCGACGAGTCCCTCTTCGAGCGTGATCGTCGGCTGGTAGCCGAGCACCGTGCGCGCGCGCGTGATGTCGGCAAAACAATGGCGGATATCGCCGACGCGATATTTCCCGCAGATCTCCGGCTCGACGCGGCGGCCGAGGATCGCGGCGAGCATCGCCGCGACCTCGCGAATCGTGTAGGCGCGGCCGCTGCCGACGTTGAAGGCCTGACCCGCGGCGCCGGGCGCCTCGAGCGCCAGGCGGCACGCCTGCGCGATGTCGTAGACGCTCACGAAATCGCGCCGCTGCAATCCGTCCTCGAAGATGAACGGCGCGTTGTTGTTCATCAGGCGCGCCGCGAAGATCGCCAGCACGCCCGTGTAGGGATTCGACAGCGCCTGGCGGGTCCCGAACACGTTGAAGAACCGGAGCGCGACGGTGGGGATGTTGTAGGCGCGGCCGATCATCAGGCACATGCGCTCCTGATCGAATTTCGAGAGCGCGTAGATGGACGAGAGCGACGGCGTCTTCGACTCCGGCGTCGGCAGCGGTTCGAGCAGGCGGCCATCGTCGTCCCGCAGGTCCCAGTCGGCGCGCCGCAATTGATCGAGCGATCGCTCCTGCCCCTCGTGCGCCGTACCGTCCGCCGCGCGATAGAGCCCTTCGCCGTAGAGGCTCATGCTCGATGCGACGATCAACCGTTCGAGCGGACGTTCGATCAGTTCCTGCAGCAGCACCGCGGTGCCGCCGTTGTTCACCGCGGTGTAGTGCTCGATCTCGTACATGCTCTGTCCGACGCCGACCGCGGACGCGAAGTGATAGACGGCGTCGACGCCGCTCAGCGCGCGCTGCACCGCAACGCGATCGCGGATGTCCCCCTTGATCAGTTCGACGTCGGCGTGCAGGTAGGAAGGACGCGACGCGCCGGCGCCGTGGACCTGAGGCGAGAGATTGTCGAGCGCGCGCACCCGATGGCCGCGGCGCAGCAGTTCGTCGGCGACGTGTGACCCGATGAATCCTGCGCCGCCGGTAATCAGGATCTGCATTGAACGGTCCGGTCCTTTCGCCGACAAGAGACGCGAATGGAGACGAGCTTGCTTACAGGCACGATCGTCCGCGAGGAACGTAAGTAGCAAAGCGGGATCCAACATGCTTATCTGCGCATGTGCGCGCATCGCGTTATGAGAACGGTGGCTGATCCGCACGAGCAGATAATCGCGACGCGGGCGCGGGCGCTGGGCGACCCCACGCGCGTGCGCATCCTGAGCGTGCTCGCGCGCGGCGAGCAGCCCGTCGGACAAATCGCGGAACGATCCGCAACTCGTCAATCCACCGCATCGAAGCATCTGCAAGTGCTGTTTCACGCCGGGCTCGTGCAGAGGCGGCGCGACGCCAGCGCGGTGTACTACTCGGTCAGCTCGCCGGAAGTGCTGAGGCTTTGCCGGCTGCTGCGCTCGAAACAGTTCGAGCCGCGCCTCAAGGCGCGATAACGTTACGCGTATGATTTCCCGTCGCCCGTCGCGCGCCTCGCTGACAGCACGGCCGTGAGTGCGGTCGTGCTCCTGATCCGCCATGGCGTGACCGACGCGGTTGGCGTGCGGCTCACGTCGCGACTGCCCGGCGTCACGCTGAACGCGCTCGGGATCGAGCAGGTCGCGCAGGTCTGCGATCGACTGCGCGACCTGCCGCTCGCAGCGGTGTATTCGAGTCCGCTCGAACGCGCCCGCGCCACCGCCGGACCGATCGCGCGCGGGCACGTGCTCGACGTCATCGAGCTGGACGCGCTCAACGAAGTGGATTTCGGCGAGTGGACCGGACTCACGTTCGACGAGCTCTCGCGGCGGCCGGCGTGGGCGCGATTCAACGCCGCACGCGCCAGCGCCGACGTGCCGGGCGGTGAACGCGCCGCCGACGTGCAGCGCCGCATCGTCGCCGCACTCGACGATCTGCAGGCGCGGCACGAGGGCGCCGTCATCGCCGCCGTGAGCCACGGCGACGTCATCCGCGCCGCCGTGCTGCATGCGGCCGGAGCCTCGCTCGACCTTTGGCATCGCTTCGAGGTCAGTCCGGCGTCGATCAGCGTCATCGCGTACGCGGCGGGCTCTCCGCGGCTGCTCGGCGTCAACGAAGTGCCCGGGCGATTCGCGTTCGACGCCCCGTGAATGGATACTGTGTGAACGGCTCGACCCCGTCACCTCGCAGCGGGAACCTCGCATCGCGCCGCGGCCGCGGTTTGGCGGGACAATCCCGCGAGACTCGCGTGGTGGCGCTTTTGCTTAGCCACGCCGATTGATGAAACTCTGGGCTCACCGCTGCGTCGCCCGCGCGGCGCTTGTCGCGACGACGTCCTTCCTCGCCACCACGTCCTGTAACAAACCAGCGCCCGACGTTCGCAGTGAGACGCCGCCGTCGGCGCGCCCGTTGAGCGGCGCGATGGCCGACCCGTCACGGCTGGCACAGGACGACGGGCAGTGGACGATGCCGGCGAAGAACTACGCGGCCACCCGCTTCACCGCCCTCGACGAGATCAGCACCGGCAACGTCAAGCAGATGGGCGTGGCGTGGACGTTCTCGACCGGCGTCACCGCCGGTCACGAGGGGCCGCCGCTCGTCGTGGGCGACACGATGTATCTCGTGACGCCGTGGCCCAACATTCTTTATGCGTTCGATCTGACGAAGCCGGGCGCGCCGATTCGCTGGCAGTACGACCCGAAGCCGCTCGGAGCGGCCAAGGGCGTCGCCTGCTGCGACATCGTCAATCGCGGCGCGGTGTTCGCGAACGGCGCGCTCTTCTTCAATACGCTCGATGGGCGCGCCATCTCGGTCGACGCCGCCACCGGCAAGGAGCGCTGGGTGACGCAGCTCGCCGACATCAATCGCGGCGAGACGATCACCATGGCGCCCCTGGTGGTGAAGGGAAAGGTCTTCGTCGGCAACAGCGGCGGCGAGTTCGGGGTGCGCGGCTGGCTGACCGCGCTCGACGCCGGCGACGGCAGCGTCGCGTGGCGGGCCTACAGCACCGGACCCGACAAGGACGTGCTCATCGGCCCGAACTTCACGCCGCACTACGACAGCGATCGTGGAAAGGACCTCGGCATCACCACCTGGCCCGGCGAGGCGTGGCGCACCGGCGGCGGCACGGTCTGGGGCTGGCTTTCGTACGATCCGGAAGCGGACCTGCTGTATTACGGAACTGCGAACCCCGGCCCGTGGAACCCCGACCAGCGGCCGGGTGATAACAAGTGGACCGCGGGCATGTTCGCGCGTTCGCCCGACACCGGCGAGGCGCGCTGGTTCTATCAGACCAGCCCGCACGACCTCTTCGATCATGACGGTGTCAACGAGCTGGTGCTGGCCGATCTGCGGATGAACGGCGGCGCGCGCAAAGTGCTGATGCGCGCCGATCGCAACGGCCTGCTCTACGTCATCGATCGGTCCACGGGCGAAGTGCTGTCGGCCTCGCCATTCGCCCCCGTGAATTCCAACAAGGGCGTCGACCTCAAGACCGGGCGGCTCATCGCCGTACCGGAAAAGGCGCCGAAGCAGGGCATCGTGGTGCGCGATATCTGTCCGGCCGCGCCTGGCGCCAAGGACTGGCAGCCGATGGCGTTTTCGCCGAAGACGGGCCTGCTCTACATCCCGCACAACAACCTGTGCATGGACTTCGAAGGGATGGCCGCCAGCTACATCGCCGGCACACCGTATGTCGGCGCCAGCGTCGTCTACAAAGCCGGCCCCGGCGGCAACCGCGGGTTCTTCACGGCGTGGGATCCGATTGCCGCGAAACCCCGATGGCAGATCAAGGAGAACTTCCCGGTGTGGAGCGGCGCGCTCGTCGCCAACGATCTGGTGTTCTACGGAACGATGGAGGGGTGGTTCAAAGCGGTCGATGCGGGCACCGGTCAGTTGCTGTGGCAATTCAAGTGCGGATCCGGGGTCATTGGCCAGCCGATGGCGTTCAAGGGTCCGGACGGCCACGAGTACATCGCGGTGGCCGCAGGAATCGGCGGGTGGCCGGGGGCGATCGTGAGCGCCGACCTCGATCCGCGCGACGCCACGGCCGGCAACGGGTGGGGCGGCGCCCTCGGCGATCTGAAGAGCGCGACCACGAAGGGCGGCATGCTCTACGTGTTCACCGTGTCGGGTGGGAAATGACCCGCGAGCCCCAGCCCGTTCGCCGCGCGTTCCGCGTTGCCGCCACGCTCGTCCTGCTCTGCACGTTCGCGGCATGCCGCCGCGGCGGCCCGGCGCTGCGCGTGTGCGCGGATCCCAACAATCTGCCGTTCTCGAACGATCGCGGCGAAGGGTTCGAGAACAGGATCGCGGAGCTGCTCGCGCAGGATCGTCGCGCCGCGCTGCAGTACACGTGGTGGGCGCAGCGGCGCGGGTTCGTGCGCAACACGCTCGGCAGCGGCACGTGCGACATCGTCATGGGGATGGCGGGCGGCGCGGAGATCGTGCTGACCACACGTCCCTACTACCGATCCACGTACCTGTTCGTCTCGCGCGAGGATCGGAAGCTGCGCCTGGGATCGCTCGACGATCCGGCGCTGCGGGACCTGCGGATCGGCGTCCAGATGATCGGCGACGACTTCGCCAACACGCCGCCGGCGCACGCCCTCGCGTCGCGCGGGCTGGTGCAGAACGTGATCGGCTACTCCGTGCTCGGAGACTACAGCCGCCCGCATCCGCTCTCGACGATCGTCGATGCGGTCGCCGACGGACAGATCGATGCCGCGCTGGTGTGGGGGCCGGAGGCGGGCTACTTCGCCAAACATGCGGCCGTCCCCTTGAGGCTCGCCGCGATCACCCCGCCGCACGACCGCACGCTGCCGTTCGCCTTCGACATTGCGATGGCCGTCCGCAAACGCGATTCCCGCCTGCGCGACGAGTTGAACGACTTCCTCGAACGCCGCCGTACCGAGATCGACGCCATTCTGTCCGACTATGGCGTCCCTCGCGTGGACGCGCCACGGAGCTGACGATGCGACGCCTGATGTGCCTGCTGGCCTGTGTGGCGGTCGCGGCCGCCGGATGCGAGCGCGAGGCGCGCCGCTACACGGAACTGCCGGCCGCCGCGAACCGCAGCACCGCCGTACGACTGACCATGCTGCAGCCCGGCTCGCCGCAGCCGCTGTCGAACGTGCAGAGCCCGTATCAGTACAACGCCTACGGGCTGTCGGAAGGCAAGCGCCTGTACGCCGCCTACAACTGCGCCGGGTGCCACGGTCTCAACGGCGGCGGCGCGATCGGTCCGGCGTTGACCGACGACAAATGGATCTACGGCAGCCACGCCGATCAGCTGTTCTCGACCATCTCGCAGGGACGGCCGGACGGCATGCCGTCGTTTGGCGGTCATATTCCGGATCAACAGATCTGGCAGCTCGTGGCCTATGTGCAGTCGCTCGCGGGCATGGTGTCGCAGGATGCCGCGACGAGCCGCAACGATGATCAGGCGGCGGCCAAGCCGGAAAACCGCATCGAAGACGCCAGGCAGATCCAGACGGGTCACCGCTGATGGGAGCGCCGCTCATCCAGTCCGCGCTGCACCCGGCCGGCATTCAAGCGGCCCGCATCGAACATCTCTGGTGGGTCATGTTCTGGGTCTGCAGCGTGGTCTTCGTCGCAGTCGTCGTCGCGATGGGCATCGCCGTCGTGCGCGGCCGCGGCGCGGCATCGAGCGCGAGCGAAGCCACCCTCGCGCGCTCGGTGGCGATTGCCGTCGGGCTCAGCATCGTCGCGCTGCTGGTGCTGCTGACGGAAGGCGAGCTGGTCGGGCGCGGGGTTGCATCGCTCCGCGAACAGGACCCGAATGCGTTGCGGATCCAGATCACCGGCAATCAATGGTGGTGGGACGTTCAATACCTCAATCCCAACCCGTCGCTCATCGTCACCACCGCGAACGAGATCCACATCCCTGTCGGCCGCCCCGTCGGGATCGTGCTCAGGTCGAACGACGTCATCCACAGCCTCTGGATCCCCGCGCTGCACGGCAAACGCGATCTGATCCCGGGACGCGTCACCGAGATCTGGCTCCAGGCCGACCGCGCCGGATTCTACCGCGGTCAATGTGCGGAGTTCTGCGGGCTGCAGCACGCGAAAATGGCGCTCGGCGTGGTCGCGGACCTTCCCGATGATTTCGAACGCTGGCTGACGCAGATGCGCAGTCCCGCGCCGGCGCCGACGACGCCCTCGCAGACGCGGGGAAAGGACGTGGTCGAGCGCGGCCCGTGCGCGATGTGCCACACCGTCGTCGGGACGCTCGCTGGCGGACGGACCGCGCCGGACCTGACGCACATTGCGTCGCGCAGTTCGATTGGCGCGGGAAGCCTGCCCAACACGCGCGGCAACCTCGGGGGATGGATTGTGGATCCGCAGCACGTCAAGCCCGGCAATCACATGCCAGCCCCGGGACTGAGCTCGGAGGAGGTGCAGCCCTTGCTCGACTATCTGGAGACGCTGAAATGAGGGTGCATCCGCTCGACCAACAGAAAGCGGACCCGCGCCTCGTGCGCGACGATCCGCGGCTCGAACCGGCCGCGCTCGAACGCGAGCGGCGGCTGCAGGAGCAGGCGTGGGCAGCGCGACGCGGGTTTGCCGGCTGGCTGAGCAGCGTCGATCACAAGTCGATCGGCCGCCGGATGATCGTGACGGCGTTCGTCTGGTT
>JABFWM010000539.1 GCA_013362195.1 Acidobacteriota bacterium | reverse complement strand
ATGTCTTAAGTATTCTCACGGGCGCCTCGCATCTCGATCGAACCATCGCACGGTTCCGGGTATTCGCTGCACGCGCCGGTTGTCCCGCCGTTGGCGCCGCCGGGCAGCGCAGACGCCGGCGGGGTTGGGTCTTCTCCGAGCCAGACGAGGCGTTGTTCGAACGCGAGCCCCGCGTGGTAGCGCACGCCCTCGTCAGCATCGATGGCGGCGACGAGGCAGCGAACCACCCGTGCGGGCACGTTGACGCGGTCGCCGCCGCACGAGAGCTGCACGTCGATGCGCGCCCCGGGACGCAGCGGCCGACCGCCTTCCACCAGCGCGCCTGACGGGCTCAGGTCCAGAACGCAGAGGTCCTGCCCCGCCCGCACCCGGCCCGCGATCTCGCGGACGCGTCCGCCTGACGCTCGCCGTGCGGCGCGACGATCGCTCATCGCTCGACCCACACCGCACGTGCGGCGTCGTAGCGCAGCACGCGAACGCGTCCGGTGGCCCCCAGGACGCGGACGGCGTACTGCGCCCTGCCTCGGCCGTGCACGTAGATCGTCCCCGCAGACGAGGACCCGTTCGGGTTCATCGAGATCACGCCCGAGGAGCCGACGCGAACGCCATCAGATGACGACGATGAGGCGCCGTCGGCGTCGGGGATCGCCGACAGCAGGCCGAAGGCCACTCCCTCGAAGTGCCACGCCAGCATGTCTGGCGCGGCGATGACCGGGTCATCGCCGCGCTGGATATCCGCCGTGCGAACGCCGTTGCCGTTGCCGTCGGCGACCATGCTGAACCGGTAGTCGGCAGCAATCGCTTCGAAGCGCATGCCGACGAAGGTGGACCGCTTGACTGCCGCGATGCGCGCGTCGGCCAGACGCAGGGCGAGATAATGCGCGGCATTGCGCGTTCGAAGCGCGTCGAGCGCCTGGATCGCCTGCGGTACGGCGATCGCCGTAAGGGTACCGGCGAGCGAGACGGCGAGCATCAGCTCCACGAACGAAAACCCGGCCTGTTTATTTGTCACCGCCGGTGCGCTCCCCCTTGTCGCCGCCAACCGTGATGAGCGGCTTCAACTTCAGGAAGCTCTTCTCGCCGATGCCCTTCACGTTCATCAGGTCTTCAATCTTCCTGAAGCTGCCGTTCTTCTGGCGGTAGTCGAGGATGCGCTGCGCGGCGCTCGGGCCGATGCCCGGCAGCGCCTCCAGTTGTGCCTGGGTGGCGGTATTGAGGTTGACGGGCGACGCGGTGGTCGCAGCTGACGCGTGCTTTGCGGCGGGAGCGGGCTTCTGCGCGGCGGGCACGGCCACCGCGATCGCGAGCAGGCCAAGGACAACGAACAGTAGACGCATGTGTGCCTCCAGCGGAAACGCGAGTGAAACGGATGGCCCCGCTCGAGTGCCGGCTGCATCGGGCACGAAGGGGTCGGGCACCGAAGGAACCGTTCGATCGAGGCCGGCCGGCGTCATCGCAACAGCCGCACCAGTCGCGCGACGGCCTCCCGTCTTCGCAAGTGACGGACGCGGAGCGCCTTCGCGCGCGGTCGCGCCTCGCGTGCACGTCTCGCCCCGCCATGCGCGATCGATTCGTGAACCGGCGTTCACGCGTGCTCGCCGTGCGCGGACGCAACCGCCGGAGACGCGTGGAAATGCGCGTTGCCGTTCGAAGGGGTTGGAACCCGAGTGGATCGCGTTCGCCGGCAGGCCGGATGTCTGGTCTGGACAGGAGGAGGAGGAAACGTGGGAGCGTGCGGAGGCAGGGTGCGGGAGGTGAGTCCTCGAAGGGGCCGGCGGACTCGACGATCGGCGGATCCACGTCACGGGTCCGACGACCGCCGGACGTTGTTCGACCCCTTCGACTGGGGAGCGGGTGGACGGTCCACTAGCGGCGGACCGCGAACCAGACGTCGTAGACGGGCGCGACCTCGCCGTCGGCCCACGTGAGGCGCCCCTTCTGGCGGAACTCGTTGCCGTACCGATCCCGCCGGCCGACGGTTTTGTAGTCGGTCGCGATCGACACGATGCCGGCATCGCTCAGCGAGCACAGTTCCTCGGGCTCGGAGATGCCGTTGTGATTGCGATCCGTCCACAAGACGAGGCGGGCGAACATCGCGTCGCGCGCGTCGATCACGCCGTCGGAGGGTGTCAGCGCCCCGTAGAACGGGCTTTCGATGAAGCGCAGCGCCTCGAATCCGTTGGGCGAGGTCAATCGCATGTCTCCGCCCGGGTGTGTGGGCGTATAGGAACCAAACAGCTCCGTGCCGTCGTCTATGCGGCCGTTGGCGTTGCGATCGAAGGCGAGAAAGGCGTTGTCGGCGTCTGCCTGCGTCCAGGCGATCTGCTCCGCCTGGCCGTCGCCGTCGATGTCGAACAGCACACCCTCTTCAACGCTCGTCAGCTTGTAGCCCTTCCCACCGACGTCGATGAGGATGGGACTGCCCGGCGTGTAGACGCACTGGAATCCGTCCCAGTAGTAGTCGGCCCCCAGGTCGGCGCAGTCCTTCGACGGCGAGTTGTAGGCGATGACCATGGCCGTGCTCTGCGTCAGCCCCGCGGCAAACAATTGCCGGGAAAACGGCAGGAACGCCCAAAACCAATGCGACCCCAGCGTCGTCCACAGGCCGGCATAGTCGACCGGGACCTGGCGCTGCGCCGTCGCGGACCACGTGCCTTCCCGGTACAAGCCGGAGTCGAGCTTCCCCGCCACGTGCGCTTCCGTGGCCACACTGAACACGCAGATGTTTGGAGGAACCGCGGTGCGCACCGTGTACACGAGCCACAGGTTCGACCCGAGCTGCGAGCTTTCATTCTCGACCACGACGGTACCGCCGCAAGGAAGGTTCACGGGCTGCGCCGCTGCCGGACTGGCGAGCAGCAGGGCGCCGACCACGATACGACCAACGCCTACTTTCATCACGACCTCCTCCGTGCCGGGTGTTTCATTCCGGCAGCATGAACTGTTTGATTTGTGACCTGGTGGTCGTCACCTTGATGCCCCGGCGCACGTGGTCGACATACTCGCGGAAGGCAGACTGCGCCTGCGGCACACTGGCCAGCAGCCGATCGCGCGCGTCGAGCGCCGCGCGCCGGCGCTGCATCTCGAGCACGTCCATCCGTGCCTGGCGCTCTCTCCCGTTGTCCGCATTCAGCCCCTCCAGGAGCTTCAATGCCTCGGAGAAGACGCGCTGTTCCTCGGCGAGCACCCGCTGCGCCTCCTTGCGAATGAGCTCCTGCTGCGCCTTCGTGGTGACGATGTAGATCACGGAGGGAATGGGTACTTCCGGGGCCGCGGGTCCGGCCATCACGTGAAACGCCTCCAGCCAGGCTTGCCAGTTCGGAATCTGCTCGGGCGTCTTCGAGCCGTCGATCACGATCACTTCATCTCCAGCCGACGGCTGCCCCTGCGCGTGCACGACGGACACACCTATGAGAAGCAGGTACACGAGCCCCACACCGAAACGTCGTGGCTTCATCGAAAACCTCCGATTGAGTAAAGGCCATCGCGGTGGCGAATCGCAGGTGGCCCGTTGGGCTGCAATCGGTGCGCCGCCGGTGCGCGAACGGCGACGGCCTCGCAAGTGAAGGTACCGCGGTGGTTGGACGGAAGAATGAAGAAGGGGCAGCGTTCGGAGGCGGGTGAACGGGTGCGCGCGTCAACGGGTGTTGCCGCGCGCGCGGAAGATGCGACCGGGATCGAGGCGCGACACGCGCCTGCTTCTACAGCCCGTTCAGCGCAGCAGCGGCTCCACCTGCGTCACGGTGGCGGTGTATGCCTTTAATGCGGACTCGATGGCGGCCGCCGTTTGCGCGGGCGGCGGCGCGCTGCCGTCCTGCGACAGCGCGTAAAGGGCCGCGAGCTGCCCGGC
>JABFWM010000433.1 GCA_013362195.1 Acidobacteriota bacterium | reverse complement strand
GGACCTCGAAGTCGGGCAACGACGCCACCACGAGCAGCAGCAGCAGCGGAAATCGCCGTGAGGCACCCACACGCGACAACGGCCAGGAGGTCCCGTCCTGGAGCCGTCCCCGCGGCGATCGGCCCGCGGTAGACACCGCGGCGGAGCGCAGCGGCCGGATTCCAGATCGCAACAGTCGCGGCGGGTTTTACGGCCGTTCCTACGATCCGTTCTATCCGTCCTTCTATGGCTCCTCGCCTTACAGCTACTACTCCGGATTCGGCCTCGGGTACGGCTACGGGTTCGGCTGGCCGCTCTTCTACGATCCGTGGTACGACCCGTACGGCGGGGTCGGCTATGGCGGCGGCTACGGCGGCGGCGGCTATTACCGCGGCACGCAGTACGCGAGCATCGATCAGGGGCGCGTGCGCCTCAAGGTGAAGCCGCGCAACGCGAAGGTGTACGTGGACGGGTACTTCGTGGGCGACGTCGACCAGTTCGACGGTGCGTTCCAGAAACTGTCGCTGAACGGCGGACGCCACCACGTCGAAATCAAGGCCGACGGCTACGAGACCGCGGAGTTCGACGTGATGATCATGCCCGACCAGACCATCACGTATGCGGGTGAACTGAAGCGCATTCAGTAAGCCGCGCACGTCCGCACGTGCTGAGGCCGATCGCCGCGATCTCGGGAATCTACGACGCGGGGGTCGGCCTTTTTCTGTTGCTCGCATCCGACCGCCTGGCCACGCTCTTCGGCGTGCCGCCGGCGCGCCCGCCAATCTTTTCCGATCTCAACGCGCTGTTTCTGATCGCGATCGGCGTCGGCTACTCCTGGGCCTGGCGCGACCCGCGCGCGGCACGGTGGTACTTGTGGGTGATGGGGCCAGGACTCAAAGGCGCGGGCGCCGTCGCGTTCGTGACGGATTATCTCGTCCGCCACTCGCCGGCGTCGTTCCTGCTGTTCGCGCTCAGCGACGGGTTGCTGGCGCTCGCGACACTGTGGGCGCTCGCCGCATCACGTAATACACCGGAATCCCGATCGCGATGATCGCGAGCCCGGCGAGCGTCGTCGCCGGGTTGCGCCACACCTCGTTGATGACCATCGCGGCGCTCGCGACGACGAAGATCGCCGGGGCCCACGGATAGCCGAGGGCGCTGAACGGCCGTACGGCCGGGTCGCGCCGCCGCAGCACGAACAGCGCCAGCACGCCAATCCCCGCGAAGAGCACGACGGCAAAGCCCGTATAGCTGACCAGCTGCGACAGCGTCCCGGAGAGGACGAGGACCCCGCTCCACACGCCCTGCGCGACGATCGCGGCCACGGGCGTGTGAAAGCGCGGGTGGACGCGTTCCGCGATCTGGACGAACACGCCGTCGCGCGCCATCGCGTAGTAGACGCGCGGGCCCGCCAGCACCATCGCGCTGACGCTCGCGGCGAGGCTGACGATCGTAAACACCGCGAGCAGATTGCCGGCCGCGAATCCGAAGAGCCGCTCGGCGACCGTATCCATCAGTCTTCCGCCGGGGAGCGCGGCGAGCTCGCCGGCGGGCATCGCGAACAGATACAGCGCGTTCAGCGCGACGTAGAGCACGACGACGGTCACGGTGCCGAGCGCGAGTGCCAGTGGCACGTTGCGCGAGGGGTCGCGCACTTCCTCCGCGACGTACGCGGCGGCGTTCCAGCCCGAATAGCTGAACATCACCGGCACGAGCGCGAGCAGCAGCGACATCGGCGCGACGCTCGCGTCGGCGGTCAGGTGCGACGAATCGCCGTTGCCGATCGAGAAGCCGAGCGCCACGACCAGGACGATGGCGCTGACCTTCAGCGCAGCCAGAACGTTCTGCAGCAGCCGGCCCGGACCGAGGCCGCGGACGTGGATGATCGTCAGCGCGACGATCGATCGCGGAGAGACGGCGACGCCGGGCACGTCGACCAGCGGCGTCGCGTCTGCGGCCGCGGGAATGAATCGCCCGATGTAATCGGCGAGCGCGACCGAGCTGGCCGCGATGGCGCCCGAGAAACCTGCGACGAACGAGGTCCACCCCGTGAGAAAGGCCGCCAGCGGACCGAACGCTTCGCGCAGGTACACGTACTCGCCGCCCGCGCGCGGCTTCAGCGCCGCCAGTTCCGCGTACGCCATGGCACCGGCGAACGCGAGGGCGCCCCCCGCGAGCCACACGCCGAGCATGGCCGCGGGCTGCGGCACGAGCTGCGCGACGATCACCGGGACGAAGAAGATGCCGCTGCCGATGACGTTGGAGATGACGATGGCGGCGGCGTCGACGGGGCCAAGACGCCGCTCGAGGGCGGCGGCCTGCGGCACGCCGCGCATCAGGGCTGGACGATCAGGTGACGCGGAAGATCGACCGTGCCGATCTCCGTCCATTGCGCCGAGCCGTGCTTCGCGAAGACATGCACGCGGATGTCGCGGAACTGGCTGTTCTTGAGCATGTCGGCCCGCGACTGCGGCGGGTCGCCCGTGTAGCCCGCCTTCGGACGGACGGTGATCGGCGCGGTCTCGCTGCCGTTGAAGGTGATGCCCTGGATGAAGCTTTCGTCGAAGTCTTCTTCGCCGGCGCCAGGCGCCGGCAGGCGCTTGAACGCGACGTTGAGCGACAAGGGGCGGAGATCGTCGTCGATGGACTTCTTCAGCTTGAAGGTGACGCTCGGAACGAGCTTGTTGCGGCCATCGACGATGCCGGCATCGAAGTAGCCGGCGTTGATCTCGGCGATCGACAGCGCCTTCTTGAGGTCGACCGGTTTGCTGCACGCGGCCCCGAGCAGCGCGACGACGACGAAGAGCGGGGCCACGACGGCGCGCACCATGGGGCGATTCTAGATCAGTTCTCGCGCACCTCGACCCGCTTGCGCGCCTCGTCTCGCGAGATCTGCTTCATGCGATACGCGCTGAGGTCCCCCCCTTTCACGCGGAGCACGATCGTCGACGCATCGTCGACCGCGCCGGGCGTGAGCGGGCCTTCGCTGTCGCGGGCCGCGACGATCAGCCATTCCCCGTCGCCGATGGTCAGGCCGTGATAGTCGAGCATCGCGTCGATGAGCGCGCCCTTCACCGCTTCCGTGTACTGCTCGTTCGGATCCTTGGGCTCCGGCGCCGCCTCGGCTTCCTTCACGGTCGCGGCGACGGCCACGCCTTCGGGCGCCGCCGGCTGCGCCATCGGCACGGCGGAACGTTCGAGCACGCGCAGCTGCTGTTCGGCGACGCGCCGCGCCGGAGAATCGGGGGCGTTGGCGAGCTGATGGCGCAGCTCCTTGATCTGCTCTTCCCGCTGCAGCGTCAGCATCGACCAGACGACGCTCTGCTTCATCATCGGCACGTCGACGTCGAAGAACACGCCGTAGCCGTCGAGCACGATCCCGCGCGCACGTGCGGTCCCGGTGACCACCACGCTCCCCGGATCCCGCGCCTGCATCGAGCGCGCCAGCGTTTCCGCGCCATTGCGGACGGCGCCGGTGAGCACGGTTTCCATCATGCGCACCTGCTGACGGATGGCCGCCTCCGTCCGGGGCGCGGCCGTCTGCGCCGACGCCGTGGACGCGGTGGCGGCGAGCGCCGCCGCCAGGACGATTGTTCCCTTCACGTGTGCACCTCTGTCTATTTCTGCTGCCGCGACGACGCGACGATGTAGTTGGCGAGCTCGCGGTGCGAGGCGGCTTCCTGCGTCGTGATCGCGTCGATCCGCAACAGGCCCTGCTGAATGCGATTGAGATCGGCGATGCGCTGCGCATCGACGTCGCGAAAGACCTGCGCGATGCGGAACGCCAGTTCCTGCCGCTGCTTCGACTCGCTCTGCGCCAGCAGATCCAGCACCTGCTGCAGCTTCACTCGATCAGACTCGCGGACCGGCTTCATGGC
>JABFWM010000344.1 GCA_013362195.1 Acidobacteriota bacterium | reverse complement strand
ACGACGTGAACGCGCGCGGCCTCGGCGCCATCAACCGCGGTGCGCGCGAACGCGCCTACGAGCAGCTCCACCTTCCACCCAACGCCAGGCTCAGCCGCGCCACGGTGATCCGCGTCGGCCAGATCGTCGGCGCCCTGCAGGTGATCGTCGGCGACTACAGCGTGGATGGCGAAACGCTGACGCTGCGGCTCCGCCCGATCAGCATCGACGTCGGTCGTGCCGGCGACGAGGTGACGGAGCGCGGCGACCTGAAGGACCTGTTCAATCTCGTCCGCCGTGCGGCGCGGCGCGCGGTGCCGGGCGGGGCCACGCCGCCGGCGGCGGATCCGTCGCTGCAGGCCTTCGAGCAATACGTCAAGGGACTGCTCGCCGAGCAGCCGGCCAGTCAGGCGACGTTTCTCGAGACGGCGCTGAAGCTGGATCCGTCCTACGACCGCGCGCGCATCGCCTTGTGGGAAGTGCGCACCTCGCAGGGGGATCATGCGGCGGCGCTCAACGCCGTGAAACGCGTCGCCGCCGGGTCGCCCGCGTCACGCCGCGCGCGATTCCTGGCCGCGCTCTCGCTCGCGTCGCTGAAGCAGTACGACGACGCCTTCTCGGCGCTGAAGGGGCTGCAGGAGGAATCGCCGAACGCGGCGGTCTCGAACAATCTCGGCGTCGTGCAAATCCGCCGCGGCTCCACGCCCGAAACCGGCAAAGCCACCTATTACTTCACGCAGGCGACCACCGCGGAGCCCGACGATCCCGACTTTCTGTTCAACCTGGGCTATGCCTATGCGGTCGATCGCGATCCCCAAGGAGCCATCTACTGGCTGCGGGAAGCGCTCCGGCGGAACCCCGCCGACGGCGATGCGCACATCGTGCTGGCGGCGGAGCTCGACGCCGCCGGGAAGGCCGCCGAAGCGGCGCGCGAACGCGAGCTCGCCACGCAACTCTCCTCGAAGTACGCGGAAACGGGGCGGCGGGCGCTGCCGGATGCACTGCCGCGCGGGCTCGAACGTCTGCGTGGAGACCTCGATCCGCGCCGGAGTCAGACCATCGATCAGGCGCTGCTCAATACCGCACAGCGCGACCAGCGCGATCTCGCGCAGTTTCATCTCGAGCGCGGCCGCCGCCTGTTCGAGCGTGAGCAGGACCGCGACGCGCTCGCGGAGCTCCGGCGCGCCGTGTTCCTGTCCCCTTACGAAGCGCAGGCGCACCTGCTGATTGGCCGCATTCACCTGCGTGGCAGCCGCCCGAAGGAAGCGATCGACGCGCTGAAGATTTCGATCTGGAGCCAGGATTCGGCGGAGGCCCGCATCGCGCTCGCCGAGGCCTACCTGCTGACGAAGGATGTCGCGAACGCGCGCACCGAGATCGAACGTGCGCTCGCCCTCGATCCCGGATCTGCCGCCGCCAAGCGCCTCCAGGAGCGGATCGAGAGAGGAGGTCGGTAGGCCATGCGCCGCATCCACCTCGGCATCATCGCCGTCGTTGTCGGTGCCGCGATGGGCGCCCGCGCCGCCGATCGCGCACCGCTCATCGAGGTGGCGACGGTTGACGGCATCATCCACCCCGTCACCTCGGAGTTCATGCAGAAAGCGATCGCGAAAGCGGATGCCGACGGCGCCGCGCTGATCGTGTTCACGCTGCGGACGCCGGGCGGGCTGCTCGACTCGACCCGCGACATCAACAACGCGATCATTGCCGCTCGAACGCCCGTGGCCATCTTCGTGGGCCCTTCCGGCAATCACGCCGCGTCGGCCGGCTTTCTGATCACGATGGCGGCTGACATTGCCGCCATGGCGCCCGGGACACATATCGGCGCGGCGCACCCCGTCAACGGAACGGGGGAGAAGATGGACGAGGTGCTGTCGAAGAAGGCGGCGTCCGACACCGCGGCCTATGCGCGGACGCTCGCGTCGCAGCGCGGACGCAACGTCACGCTCGTCGAACAGGCGGTGGTCGACAGCCGCTCGTTCACCGAAAAGGAAGCGCTGGCGGCGTCGCCGCCGCTCATCGATCTCGTCGCCAACGACGTCCCCGATCTCGTGAAGAAGCTCGACGGCCGCACCATCCGCCGCTTCAACGGCGCCTCCGCGACGCTGAAACTGGCCGGCGCCGAGACGCGCGGCATCGAGATGACGTGGCCGCAGCGCGTGCTCACCGCGGTCGCACATCCGCAGATCGCCTATCTGCTGCTGACGCTGGGCACGCTCGGCCTGACGATCGAGCTGTGGAGTCCCGGCGCGATTCTTCCCGGCGTTGCCGGCGGGCTGTGCCTGCTGCTCGCGTTCTTCGCCCTGCAGGTGCTGCCGGTCAGTTATGCCGGCGTGCTCCTCATCCTCTTTGGCTTCGCGCTGCTCATCCTCGAAGTGAAGGTGACGAGCCATGGGCTGCTGGCGATCGGCGGCATCACCAGCCTGCTGTTCGGATCGCTGATGCTCATCGACTCGCCGCTGCCGGAACTGCAGATCGGGCTGCGCACGATCCTGCCGATCACGCTCACGATTGCCGGGATCCTGGTGTTTCTCGTCCAGCTGGGCTTGCGGGCGCAGCGCACCCCGCCCGTCACGGGCGAGAGCGGCATGGTGCACGCGAGCGCCGAGGCGCTCACGTCGATTGATCCGGGCGGCGTGGGACGGGTCCTGACGCACGGGGAGATCTGGACTGCGACGTCGCTCGAGCCGATACATGCAGGGGACCGGGTCGTCGTCACCGAGGTCAAGGGCCTGTTGCTGACCGTCAAGCCGCTCGAGAACGCCCAGCGAGGCTCCGCGTCAGACCGCGTGAAGGCTCTGCCTCGCTGAGTGGCATTGTGGGATGGTTGCTGGTTGAGGGCCGACAGCTGTGACTGACCGCGGACGTGTTCGACGCTCGACCGGCGTCGGGGCGGCCATCTTCAGGAGGCGTGCGTGCTCGTGTCGCCGACATTGATCGTCGTGGTCGTCGTGGCGTTCTACCTGCTCAGTTCGATCAAGATTCTGAACGAGTACGAGCGCGCGGTGGTGTTCCGGCTGGGCAAGCTGCTGCCGCAGCCGAAAGGACCCGGCGTCATTCTCGTCTTCGCGCCGATCGACAAGATGGTGCGGGTGAGTCTGCGGACGATCGTCATGGACGTGCCGCCGCAGGATGTCATCACCCGCGACAACGTGTCGGTGAAGGTCAACGCCGTCGTCTACTTCCGTGTGATGGAGCCGCGCAAGGCGATCGTCGAAGTGGAGAGCTACCACTACGCGACGTCGCAGCTCGCCCAGACGACGCTGCGGAGCGTCCTCGGCCAGGTGGAGCTCGACGATCTGCTGTCCGAGCGCGAGCGGCTCAATCAGCAGCTCCAGCAGATCCTCGATCTGCATACCGATCCCTGGGGAATCAAGGTGTCGGCGGTCGAAGTGAAGCACGTCGACCTGCCGCCCGACATGCAGCGCGCGATGGCGCGCCAGGCGGAAGCCGAGCGCGAGAAGCGTGCTAAGATCATTCATGCGGACGGCGAGCTGCAGGCCTCCGAAAAGCTCGCACAGGCCGCCGCGGTGATCGCGACCGAGCCCGTGACGATCACGCTGCGCTACCTGCAGACGCTCACCGAAATCGCCTCGGAAAAGAACTCGACGATCATCTTCCCGCTGCCGATCGAATTGTTGAACATGTTGACCGCCGGCCGTTCCGGTACGGCCGGGCGGAGCTGACGTCCGGTTTCTGGAGCAGGGCTTCACGTGAGCGACATCACCCATCAGGACCTCACCGACGACGGGTTCCACGAGATTCAGTTGAGCGGGAAGCAGCTCGTCTTCCTGTTCATGGCGACGACCATCGTCGCGGTCGTCATCTTTCTGTGCGGGGTGCAGGTGGGCCGCAACGTGCGCACGGTGCGCGCGGCCGAT
>JABFWM010000677.1 GCA_013362195.1 Acidobacteriota bacterium | reverse complement strand
CGCCGGTGAACAGCAGATCGCCGGTGAACAAACGGGAAGGCGCGTTCGCGCCGTCGGCGAGCACGGACAGATGTTCGAAGGTGTGTCCCGGCGTGTGCAGGAACGTGAGGGCGACGTCGCCCATCACGAGGCGCTCGCCATCGGCACACTCCGCGTGATCGAAGCCGAGCGCCGCGCCCGGCCCGGCGAGGACGCGCGCGCCGGCGGCGGCGAGCTCGCGCGCGCCAGAGACGAAGTCGGCGTGCACGTGCGTTTCGATCGCGTCGCTGATCGTGAAGCCGCCCTGACGCGCCGCCTCGATGTAGACCGAGGCGTCCCGCCGCGGGTCGATCACCACCGCCCGCTTCGTTCGATCGCAGCCGATCAGAAACGAGTGTTGCGCGAGGCCCTCGTCGAGGAAACGCTGGAACATGGGGTAGAATCGCGTGCAGATCGCCGCGTACGCATCGATGATAGCACCCGCCAGACGCCTCCTGAAGCCGGCTCGATGACGCTTCCGATCGTGTTTGCCGTCATGGCCGCGGGCGCCGTGGGCGGATGCCTCGGATCGCTGCTCGGCCTCGGCGGCGGGGTCTTTCTCGTTCCCTTCCTCAATGTTGCGCTCGGGCTCGATTTCAAGGTCGCGGCAGCGGTCAGCCTGATGACGGTGATCGCGACGTCGAGCGCGGTGTCGGCCGGGACCGCGGGACGCCAGCTAATCAACCTGCGGCTCGGGATGCTGCTGGAGATTGCATCCACGGCGGGCGGGCTCACGCTCGGCGTCCTCGTCGAGCACATGTCGGATGCGCTGCTCAACCGGATGTTCGCCGTCGTCACCGCGGCCATCGCGGTGCTGATGCTGACGCGGCTCGAACGCCGCAACGTGCTTGGCGCGGACGTCGATCCCGGTCCACTGGGCGGCCGCTTCTATGACGACGAGAGCGGACGCCACGTGGCCTATCGGGTGCGCCGCCTGCCGGTTGCGCTCGTCGCGTCGCTGCTCGCGGGCGGCGTCTCCGGCGCCCTCGGGATTGGCGGCGGCATCCTCAAGGTGCCGATCCTGAACGCCTGGTGCGGCGTGCCGATGCGCGCGGCCGCGGCGACGAGCGCGCTGATGATCGGCGTCACCGCGGTCTCGTCGGTGCCGATTCAGTACGCGCGCGGCTACGTCATTCCTCCCGTTGCCGCCGCGGCGGTGCTCGGCGTGCTGCTCGGATCGCGCGCCGGCTTCTGGTTCGGCGGCCGCGCCCGCGCGAAGTGGCTCAAGCTGCTGATGGCGATGGTGCTGGGATCGGTATCGGTCCTGTACTTCGTGAGAGGGATGCGATGAACGACGCGGAGATCAGCCGGCTCGAAGGACATCTCGGCCGCCTGCTGCTCGGCGGCGTGCTCACCGCGGCCGCGTCGCTCGCGCTCGGCCTGGCGATCTGGCTCACCGGCGCGCTCCCCGCGGTCTCCAACGTGCTGCTCACCGCCGGTCTGATGGTGCTCATGGCGACGCCCATCCTGCGCGTCGTCGTCTCGATGATCGAGTACGTGCGGATGCGCGACTGGTTCTTCGTCGCGACGACGCTGGTCGTGCTGATCGTGCTGTTCGTGACGATTGCGGTCGCGGTGATGAACGCGCACCGCCGGGTCTGAAGACCCGGCCTACATACGAGGTGTGGGGCGGGCCGCACGCCGGGTTTGAACACTCGGCCTGCATATACGAGGTGTAGGGCGGGTCTTCAGACCCGCCGCTCCCGCGTCAGATGACGCCGTCGCCGAAGCCTTCGGGGCTGGACGGAATGCCCGCCTGCGAGACCACGGCTTCCACTTCCTTGAGACGATCGTTCGCCGACGAGCGCATCTTGTCGAGCAGCTCGGCGATGCGCTGCGCCTGGCGGACGACCGTGGCCAGATCGCGCTGCAGGTTGGGATCGGGATAGCCGCGCTCCAGCAGATCGCAGTGTCCGATGATTGTCTGCAGCGCGCTGTTGATCTCCGCGGAGACCGCCAGCGTGAAGTCCGACATCGCTTCGACGGAACGGTAGCGGCCCAGCGCCATCTGCAGCTGCTGCGCGACGACGGCGACGGCGAACAACTCGGCAATCGGCAGCACCGCGTCGGCGTGCTGCGCGGTGAACACGTCCTTCGCGCGCGCGACGACGTTCAGCGTGCCGACCGCGCGTCCCTTGGCGACCAGCGGCAGCACGATCGCGGAATTGAACCCGGCGTTGTGGAGGACGGTGGCGTCGAGGAAGTCGGCGGCAATCGCCCCCATGTCGGCGATGATCTCCGGTTCGCGCGTGCGGTTCACCTGGCCGAGCAGCGTGCGGTCCGTGCGGAAGACGACGTCCGGCCGCGGCCGCGCCCGCCGCTCGTGCTCGTGCACGCGCGCGGTGAAGGTCTGGAACTCCTGCCCGCTCTCGTCGAGGAGCGCCAGGCCGACGCGGTCGCACGGCACGAGGCGTGCGATGCGCGACGCGAGCGCCTGGAACGCCAGCGTCACGTCCACCGACTGGGCGATGATCTGCAGCATCGCGTTCTGCGTCTGCAGCTGCTCCAGCTCGTGAAGCGTCGTCCGGTGCGTGTGCTCGTGCTGACGGAGGCGGTGCGCCATCGACTCGATCCGGCGCGAGGCCAGCCAGGCCAGCACCAGCATCACCGCCCATGCGGTGAAGACCTGGGCGAGCACGCCGGGACGCCGCGGCAGCCCTCCGGCGAGCGTCCAGGCAACGACCTGCACGGCGCCGAAGATGGCGACGAGCGACCAGATCACCCACACACGCGAGAGGTGTTCGCGAACGGTCATGGAAAGTTCCGGCGTTCCGCGAGTGGCTCGGCGCCGATCGGGAAACGCCTCATCATAACAGCGCCGACGTCGCCAAGCGCTCGCAGGCGGCGCGCAGCGACGCGTCGACGAGCGGGAACGTCGCGAGGACGTGTGCGAACTCGTTCGCCGAGAGTCGGTACAGCTGCGCCGCCCGGACCTGAAGGTTCACGTACGCGTTGGTGTCGGCAGAATTGCCGGCGAGATCGCGGGCACGGGCGGCGACCTGCGTCAATGCCGGATCGGTTCGCGCCGGCTTCGGGACGCGCAGCAGGTCCATCGTTGCGGCGGTCACGTGGGTGCCGCCGCGCAGCCGCACGAGGTAGTTGGCGACGAAGCTGTTGAACATCCCGCACAGGAACCACTGACTCTCCTCGTCGAGCGCGGTCTTCAGGACGAAGATGGTGTGCGTCGTGACCGTGTGCGCGGGAATCATCGCGGCGATGAGCGTGAGCCGGTTCGTGGACGCGGCCACCTCGCGATACCCGAGCCGCGCGCGCGTGATGGCGGCGCGCGGGCCGAGCAGGCGCCTCGCGGCCGATGGGTCGATCCGCCGCCGCACGCGATCCATGTGCACGTGGAACGGCGCGATCAGCTTGCCCTCGAGCACGGGCATGCCGTTCGAGCCGAAGTGGTCGCGATCGTCGGTGGCGTTCAGCTCGCGGCCGAAGTGGATGCCGCCCCACTCTTCGTCGGCGAGCGCGGGAGCGCTGTCGAGGACACGCGCGACGATCTCGCGGTCGCGCGGACCTGCCAGCTCCGGCACCGCGAGCCCGGGTCCGCTCCAGCGTCGCAGCAGCGTTGTCGGAAGCACCGCGGCTTCGGGAATCGGACCTTCGTCGGGGATGTCGTCGAGCGAGGCCGCGGAACGAAGAGCGAAGCGGGCGCGAATGGCGTCGGCGGGCTGGTGGGCCGTGGCGGTGAGCAGCACGAAACGCATGCCGCGATGAATCGGGAAGATTGCCTCACGATTGTCGAATCCCAGCAGCCCGTCGACGCGGCAGCGCTCGAAGAGCGCCTCGCGCAAGCGGGCGCAGCCGTGATCGGCAATGAGGCCGGCGGGCATGACGAGGCCCAGCCGCCCTGCGCTGGCGACGAGCCGCAGCGCGCGCTCGGCGAACACGTGATACAGGTTGGCATGCCCGTCGCTCTGCAGCCGGTAGCAGCCGGATTCGCGGGTGAACGCGGTCAACGGCCGCGCCCCCGGGTCGGCGCGCAGGGTGTCCCATGGCGGATTGCCGATCACCGCGTCGAATCCGGCATTCGTGCGTGGAGTGCCGCCGGCTTCGTAGAAGACTTCGGGGAACTCGAGCTCCCAGTGAAAGAAGCGCTCGCGGGTCGAGATGTCCGCAATCGCGCCGCGCCACCGGGCCTCGCTGGCCGCCGGCATGCCGGACGGCCGGCCGCGCACGCACGCGTCGAGCGCCGCCCACGGCACCGCGCCGTCGGTCCAGAACCACGCGGCGCACCACGCGTCGGCCACGGTCCGCCACGTCGCCAGCGGTCCATCGCGTCCATCGAGCACCGCGAGCGTCCGCTCTTTCGCGCGCACGATCGCGGCGGTGTCATCCGGCTGCGCCGCGAGCGCGAGGCGCGGCACGACAACCGATGCCAGGCGGCCGTGCAAATCGTCGGCATCGAACAGCGGGAGCGCGGCCGCTCTGGCGCGGCCGCGGCCCGGCGGCTGACGAAACACGTCCGCGGGGGACGCGCCGACGAGGCTGTTTCCGGCGCGCAGATGATGATCGAAAAAGGTCAGCGGACGGTCGGCGGCCAGCGTGCAGAGCCAGAGCGACAGCCGCGCGAGTTGCACCGCTGTCGGATTCAGATCGACGCCGTAGAGACATCGCTGTGCCACGGCGCGGCGGAACGCCGCGCGTTCGCTCGGGCCGATGTCGCTCTCGGTGATTGATCCTTCTCGCACGAGCGCCTGTTCGTACGCGTCTGCCAGATAGCGGCACGCGGCAACGAGAAACGCTCCGCTGCCCATGGCCGGATCCAGAACGCGGAGCGCCAGCACCTGATCTGGCGTCCGCCCGCGCACGAGCGGCGCCAGCGTGCGCCGCACGAGATACTCCGTCATCGATCGCGGCGTATAGAAGGTGCCGGTTGCCTTTCGCCGGCCCGTGGACGCGAGCGTCAGCGCGCCATCGCGACGGACGGGGGTGAAATCGAGCACGCGTTCGTAGACGGCCCCGAGATGTTCGACGCCGAGGTCGGCATAGCTGATCCGGGCACGCCGATCGCCGGCGGGCCGCGTCGTGATGGCGAGGAGCACCTCGCGGATGATGCGATCGTCGATGCGAAAAGTGTCGGCCAGCGGCGCCGAGGCCGGCGCGAACAGGCGGCCGTTGAACGGCGTCACCCGCAGCGTGCCCGCGCGACAGCCGCGATGGGCCAGTCGCGAGATCGCCTGAAGCGACTCCCAGAGACCAATGTGTCCTTCCGCCTGAAGGCGGAAGCTACGGGAACCTTGGGAAGTGGATCGACGGGAATGTTGGGACGTGGATCGTGTCGCTTGCGAAGTCGATCGTGTAGCTTCCGCCTTCAGGCGGAAGAGATCGGACGCGCGGAAGAGACGCGACTCGATCAGCGACTCGATGGTGTAGCTGTCTCGGTACACGGGATGCCATCTCGGCACCAGGCCTCGCGCTTCCGCGAACAATAAGAAGAGGATGCGGTAGATCACCGTGAGCGCGTCGGCGAAGGCGCGATCCATCGCCGCATCGCGACGCGTGCCGGCCGCAAACCCGCTCACCAACTGCCCCAGGGCCTGCTCGACACCCGCTTGCAAGGATCGTCCAACGTTCGCACGATGACGATCGCTCGCGCCGACGGCATGGTCGAGCGCCGGCAGTCCTCCGCCGCCACCGGGCGCAATCAGCGCGGCGAGCGCTCCAGCCGCGGCTTCGTCCGACGCCAGGCGCTCCAGATCGACATCGGCGACCCGCCGCGCGTAGGTTCGCGTCAGATCGACAATGCGCAGCCGCAGTCCGTTCAGCCCAATCCACCACCGCAGGGATCCACCACGGATGGACACCGATGGACAGGGATCGGGGACGCTCGGCGTGACGCTTACTGTACACGTGGCGCTCCGCAGACGCAGCAGATCGGCGCCCCAGGCGCCGACGCCGATGACGGCCGCATCGGCCCCGGCGCCGGCGATCGCCGCGATGCCGGTCGGTCCGTCTTCGACGATTCGCACGTCGAAGCCGAGCCCCTTGAATAAAGGATGCGCGAGCCGGTCGAACAGCTGGCGTGCGCCGCCGGCCGGGCCGAGCTGCGTCAGGCCGTCTCGGACGAGCCGCGCGATCCGGAGCCCCCGTGCATCGTCGGGCGGCGTCATCTCGCCGATCACGTCGAGGGACACGAGCGTGCCGGAGAACGCGTTCATGCGGCGTCTCCGGCGTGGATGATGAGCACTGCTGCCAGCCGAAGATGTGACTCGATGATCTGGTCGCGCGCGCGCGCAGCCATCCGCCGATCGTGGTCGGCGCGGCCGCTTTCGCGCTCCGCGGCCTGCGCGCCGGCGGCGAGGACGGCGCGTCGATCGAAGAGGCCGGGCTGAACCGCC
The DNA here is from genome assembly GCA_013362195.1 of Acidobacteriota bacterium. GTDB lineage: Bacteria > Acidobacteriota > Vicinamibacteria > Vicinamibacterales > 2-12-FULL-66-21 > QHWT01. Next base: position 7,582 of record JABFWM010000677.1, on the reverse strand, counting down.
TGGACGGCCGTGTCGCGATCGCGCAGTTCCGCCTCGCGCGCGATTGCGCGCGCGATGATGCCGGCATGAACGCCGGCGACCATGGCGAGCCGCTGCGCGGCCACCGTTGCGAGCCGCGCGCGCGCGTCGGGCTCGTGTTCGGAAATGGCCCGGGCGGCAAGCGCGCGGGCATCAGCCGCGGCGCGCCGGTGTTTCGGGACGGCGGCGTCGACGTGAAGCGTCCACGTGTGGCGATCGATCGTCGGGCCGCCGCCCGCGACCGCCGACCATTCGAACACCAGCACGTACCCGCGTTCGAGCGTGGGTCGCGCACGCAGGCTCGAAACGAGGACATCGCTGTCGCGCCACGTGGGTGCAAAGACGGCGCGCGCCCGTGCCTCGAGCCGCGCGGCTTCCGCTTCGGCCCGCGGTTCAACCGCCGGTTCAATCGCGATCGCCGGCGGCGCCGCCGCATCGAGACGGGAGTCTCGCATGCCGCCGACGACGATGCCGGCGGTGCGCGCCTCGGTGAGATAGGCGGCGAGTCGATCGCGTTCGCCGAGGGTCGCGGCCACGCGACCCAGCCGTCGCGCGAAGTTCGCGATGACGAGATCCTCGGCCGTGTCGCGCGCGACGAGCGTGATCGCGTGCACGCGGCGCGCCTGGCCGATGCGATCGACGCGTCCGATCCGCTGCTCGAGCCGCGCCGGGTTCCATGGCAGCTCATAAGAGACGACGAGCCGGCAGCGGTGCTGGAGGTTGAGCCCTTCCGATGCCGCATCGGTCGCGAACAGCAGGCCGCCGTCAGCGTTGAAGCGCGCCTGCGCGGCCGCACGTTCGGCCGCGGTTATCGCGCCGTGCAGAACCAGGGCGCCGCGGAAGTGATCCGACAGACGGTGCAGCGTGTCGCGATATTCGGTGAACACGATCGCGGGTTCACCGCGAAGCCGATGCAGGAGGCGGCGGACGTACCGCTCCTTCGAATCCGGCGCCGCGTGCGCCGCGGCGGCCAGCCGCGCCAGCCAACGATGCTCGCGCCGCGGATCCTCGAGCCCGGGCGCCGCCAGCGCCGCGCTCGGTTCGTCGTCGTCATCGGTCAGCTCGTCGTCGAACAGCGGCATCTGGCAGGGGACGGCAGGCCGCGCGTTCAACAGCGCGATGCGCCGGTCGAGCGATCGCGCGAGCGCGTTCGGCGACGACAGCGCGCGCTTGCGGAGCACCGTCATCGCCAGCCGCGCGCCCTCGTCGTGCGACGAGATCCAGACCTCTCTCGTGTAGCGCTCGAGCAGCCGCTGCAGACGCCGCTCCGCGGCCGTGATCGTGACGGCGGTGAAGCGATGACGGCGTGCTCGCGCCAGGCCGACGTCCTCGCGCGACCGCCGGAAGATCAGCGGCGCGTCGTTCGTGGACGTGCCGAGCCGCATCAGCGAGGCGAACGCGGCGCCGTCCCCGGAGAATGGCGTCGCAGTGATCAGGACCACGACGCGCGCGCGCGAGGCGATGCGCTGCAGAGCCGCGTAGCGGTCGGTCGGCGCCGCTGCCGAGTGCGCTTCGTCGACGACCAGCGTGTCCCACGTGTGCGACGCCACGGAGTGCAAAACGTCGGCGCGCTTCAGAAAGTCGATCGACGTGATGTAGATGCCCGGCAGCGACCAGGGCGTGACGTCCGCGGGCAGATCCGAGAAGGCGCGGCGAAGCCACGCCGCGTCCGCCAGGATCGCGTCCAGACCGAAGTGCGCCGCGAGCTCCGCCTGCCACTGCCGCCGCAGCCCTGCAGGCACCGCGATCAGCACGCGGCTGTCAGGGCGCCGCTCCCCGGCATCGGCGACGATCCATCCGGCCTGGACGGTCTTGCCGAGACCGACTTCGTCGGCGAGCAGGACCCGGCTCGCGCCATTGGCGACCGCGAGCGCCGGCGCGAGTTGAGACGCGACCACGCGCGCGCCCAGCGCACGCGCTCGCAGACCGTCGACGCGGACGTCGTGCAGCGCAAGGGTCATCCGGCGCCAGAACTGGCGCAGCGTCACCACCCGCAGCCGTGGGGTGTGCTCGCGGCGCACAACCCGGTCGAACGGCCAGAGCAGTACGCGCGGATGCCCGGTCCCGCGGTGCTGCAGGTGCAGCGCCGTGCAGTCTTCGTGCGGGACGACGGCGTCGACCAGCCATTCGGCGCCGCGGACGACGACCTCCGCGCCTGGCATGATGCCGGGTAGCAGACCCTGCACGCCGTCAGCGCCGGCAGGCTCGCAGATTTCGCGATCGGATGTGGATTCGTTGGACATTGTGCGCGGTCAACCGTGTTGTCCGCGCATGGTGGCAATCGACGTGCCTTCCTCGAGCGGGAAAGTCACGACGTTCACTGGCAGGCTGCAACGACCGACGCGTTCACCACCAGGCTGCTTCGTGATGACCCGTCGGCCGTTGCCGCGTGAGGCGCTCCTCTTTTAGGTACGAGCGCGCTGCTCTTCGAGGGCTTTCTTCGACAGGATCACCGGGCCCGGCGTCTCGCCCTTGCGGGCGTCGCGTCCACCCGGCACACGGACGCGGCGGATGCGCACGCCCCGCGCGTAGCTGACGCCGGCGACGTTGGGCGGCAGCGCCAGGCGCGACATCAGATCGCGCAGCTCGTCGTTCACCGTGCGTGGCGGCAGCTCTTCGGAGGCCGCTGCCTGCGGCTTCGCTGGCTTGTCCACCTCCGCGCGCGCCCAGATCGCGAGCGGCATGAGCCGGAGCACCGAGGTCTGCGGTCCGCCGGACTTGGAACGGCGGCGCGATCGCGACGCGACCGGGATCGGCTCATGAACCTCGCGCGGCGCACGATCGGATTGCCACGCCGCATCGGGCACGTCGTCGATCGTGATTGCCGTCGCGTCGCTGTCCGTGGCCATGTCGCGTGCCGACAGTTCGATGACCGGGTCATCGAGATCGGCGGTCAGGTCCACGCTCGCGTGCTCGCTCGTGTCGTCCAGCTGGAGATCGAGTTCCTGCGAGACGCGCGACAGATCGTCCTCGTCGCTCGCCCGCGTCTCCATGACGAGCGGCACGTGCTCGTCGGCCGCATGGTGATCGGCGATGAGCGGTTCGTACGACGGTTCGATCTGCTCGTCGACCGGCTCGATGTCCGGCGACATCGCCGACTTGCTCAACGCGATCGGTTCGGCCGGCGGCTCCGCGAACGGCGCCGTGTATCCCACCATCGCCGGTTCCGACGGCAGGACAGCGCGGCCGCCGTACTCGACCGTCCACGGATCCGCGGCCCGCGCCGCGACCGCGTCGCTGTTGACCGGCTCCGGCGCTGCGGACTGCGGAAGGACGATCGATTCGTAGGGCGCCGGTGCCTGTTCCACCACCGGGTCCGGCGTCTCGTTGCCGGGCTCGAGGATCAACGGTTCGGGTTGAATCACCGACGGCGCGTCCTGCAGGACGGGCGCCGCGGCGGCGATGACGGGTTCGTCCTCGACGATCGCGCGATCCGTCCTGAGGATCGACGGCGCCGGATCGTCGACAACGGATTCGTGACTCGCGACCGCGGGCTCGGGGCTCGCGGCTCGAGGCTGGCTCGCGCCCGACGATTTCGGGCGCCACTCGAACGGCGACGACCACGACGATCCCGAATCCGCCTGGTCGTTCGACTCCGCGGCAGCGGGTTCGGCGCGGCCGGCGTTCGACGACGAGGCGATCGGTCCGGGTGTCTCGATCTCGATGCCCTGCTCGAGCAGGAACTTCCGCTCTTCCTTCTTCTCGTGCGCGCGCTGCAGGTAGGTGCGGATCTCTTCGGCGAACAGGTCCGGATCGCAGCCGGCGGCGGAAGCGTCGTCCTTGTCCTTCTTGCGGCCGAACAGGCCGAACAGGCCGCGCGATCGCCCCTCTTCGCGGTCCGCCGAGGTGCCGGCGAGCTGCGGGATCGTGTGCGTCTGCAGGTGGTCGGCGCCATCGAGCAGGCGCAGGTGGGCGATCAGCTCGTCCTCGTCGCGCGGCGAGAGCAGCGCGCTCAACAACAGCACGTCCGGAATTTCCTTCCGGATCGCTTCGAGCGCGGCGTCACGCGTGTCGACGACGACCACGTCGGCCAGGACCTTGTCGCGGACGATGCGCTTGATGATGGCGGCCTGCCGCAGATCCGGCTCGATCGCGAGAACGATTTGCATCAGCTCTTCACCATGAACATCGTGAGGACCGCGCCCACGGTGGCGAACACCAGCAGGGGCGCGTTCTCCAGGCTTTGGTGTCGCGCGGCGGACAGGAGCGCGTCGCCCAGCTCACCGAGGCGGTGCGTCCACGGCGCCATGCGCGTCATGTCGCCGCCGCCGACGAGATCCACCAGGCGATCCTGCACCCGCGGATCGACGGTCGTGAGCGCGAACAGCACGCCACAGAACACGCCAGCCGACATCGCGCCCTCACGCATTCCGAGTTTTTTGACCATGGTCGTTCCCGTCCCTGAGCCCGATCGTGATCGCTTCTCCAGCAATCACCCGCGGTTGTACGCGCGATGCGCCCGCCTTCCGGCGCGCGCGTCTCTCTTAATGGCAAGGCATGTACCGCGCCCCATGCTCTCCCCGGGGCGCCGTCGCAAGTCGCACGCGCACAGGGATTAGGCGCGCGCCGGAGGCGTCCGCCGCGAACCGGCGGCGGCGGCAGCGCCGCGCCGACCCCACGAAATTCGGGCCGGCGGTTACGAAAGTGCAGGACGGACCCGCTCCAAACGGCCGGTGCGGGTACCGCAATTCCGGGCGTGCGGCAGCCTCGCGGCGCGCGCAAGTGACGGCACGTCATGGCACTTGCGAGGTTCGGCGTTCGCTGCGGCTGAGGCGTGGCACACCCGTTGCCTTTAGGCAGGCCGTGACGCGGCAAGGGCCGCGGCGTCAACCAACGCGGCACCAGCCGCACTTCGCACCGCACGCGGGCGGTGCAAACCCGCTGGGGGAGGATCTCATGCAGCTTGTTAACTCCGTGAAGTCGTTCGTGCGCAATGACGAGGGCCAGGACCTGCTCGAATACGCGTTGCTCGTGGCGTTGATCGCGCTGGTCGCGGTCGCGGCCGTCGGCCTCGCGGGCGGCAGCGTGAAGACCATCTTCACGAACATCGCGAACACGCTGAGTGGCGCGGCCTCGTAAACGCTCGGAACATCGGAGGATCACAAAATGCAGCTCGTCAACCTCGTGAAGTCGTTCATCCGCAACGACGAAGGCCAGGACCTTCTCGAGTACGCGTTGCTGGTGGCGTTGATCGCCCTCGTGGCGGTCGCAGCGGTCGGCCTCGCTGGCGGCAGTGTCAAGACGATCTTCGAGAACATTGCCAACCAGTTGAGCGGCGCGGCTTCGTAAGCACGATTCGTCGGTTGCGAGGTCGGGAGGCGACTCCCGGCCTCGCGTGTGACAGGACAGCACGCATCTCCAGGGGAGCACGCGATGCAATCTCCAAAAGCCGTCGAGTCGTTGTTGCGAATCGCCAACGGCCGGTTTCATCTCTCCGACGACGGGCAGGACCTGCTCGAGTACGGGCTGCTCGTGGCGCTGATCGCGCTGGTCGCGCTCGGCGCGGTCACCACGGTCGGCCAGACGATCTACACCGTGTTCTGGCAGAGCATCGCCAGCAATTTTTAGGGCCGTGATGCGCGCGCCTTACAGACATTCACGCGTCTCGCCGCGTGGCGGCGCCGCGCCCGGCGCGCCCGTGACGAGCGGAGCGGGCAGGGGCCCCCGCGAGCGAGGAGCCGGGGTCCGGGGCGAAGCCCCGGTTGATATTCGATGACGCTCACGTCGTTGGTCGTTCTCGCTGCCGGCCTGGCCGTCGCCGTCGTCACCGACACGCGCAGCCGCCGGATTCCGAACTGGCTGACGGGGTCGATGATGGTCGCCGCGCTCGCGCTCGCGTTCGCCGGCCTCGGCGCCGTGACGCCGGGGCGGGCCGCGCTCGGCATCGGCGCGGGACTGCTGCTGATGCTGCCGGGACACATCATCGGCGCCACCGGCGCCGGCGACGTGAAGCTGATGGCGGCGGTGGGCGGCTTCGTCGGACCGGCGCTCGTGTTGAACGCGTTTCTCGGGACGGCGCTGGCGGGCGGCGTGTTCGCGGTGGCAGTGGCGATGCGGCGGGGCCGATTGCTGGACACGATCGCCGGCACCGGCCAGCTCGTGACGGCGCCGTCGGCCGCGAAGGCGGAGATCGAAGCGCCGGCGCGCGCCAATCGTTTCGCGTACGGTCCGGCCATCGCGGTCGGCAGTCTCCTCGCCGTGCTGTTCACGGCGACATGGTGATGCATATGACTCGCTTCAAGACGAACGAACGCGGAGCGGCGCTGCTCGAGGCGGCGATCACGGTGCCGATCATTCTCTTGATCTCGGTCGGCATCTTCGAGTTCGGCCGCGCCTACCAGACCTGGCAGGTGCTGACCAATGCGGCGCGCGAAGGCGCGCGGCTCGCGGTCATCTCGGGCACGACCGACGACGCGGTGCGTCAGCGCGTGAACGCGTACCTGACCGGCGGCGGACTGTCGGCGCTCTCGACGGCGCAGATCGGCGTGACGCGCAACGTCGCGCTCACCGGCGCCGACACGGGCTCGCGGATTCAGCTCGACTATCCGTTCCAGTTCATGGTGCTCAACCCGGTGGTCCGACTCGTTGCGCCGGGCGATCGAACGACAGGTGCGCCGATCACGATGCGATCGAGCGCGATTATGCGGAATGAGATGTAGGTGATCACCCATGCGTAACCGAATTTTTGCCGTCCTGGCGATTGCGATCCTGGCTGGTGGGGGTCTCGCGTACGGGACCTACAACATGATGAACAACCAGCCGGTGAAGACGGTGACGGTGCCGACGCAGCCCGTCGTCGTCGCGGCCGCCGATATTTCGCTGGGCAGCGAACTGAAGAAGGAAGACCTCACGGTCGCCAACTTCCCGGCCGGGCAGGTGCCCGAAGGCGCGTTCGCGCGCGTCCAGGACGTCGTCGGCCGCGGCGTGATCAGCCCGCTCGTGAAGAACGAAGTGGTCATCCCCGCGAAGCTCGCGTCGAAGGAAGCGGGCGCGGGACTGCCGCCGGTCATTCCCGAGGGGATGCGCGCGATCTCGGTGCGCGTCAACGAAGTGATTGGCGTCGCCGGCTACGTGCTGCCGGGCACGCGCGTCGACGTGCTGGCGACGGCGAACCCGACCAGCAACCAGCAGGACATCACCACGAAGCTCATTCTCTCGAACGTGCAGGTCGTGACGGCCGGCACCCGCATCGAACAGGACCAGGAGAAGGGCAAGCCGATGCAGGTGACGGTGGTGACGCTGCTCGTGTATCCCGACCAGGCGGAGCGGCTTGCACTCGCGAGCACGGAAGGGAAGATCCAGCTGGCGCTGCGCAACCCGCTGGATCAGAGCGCGCCGGAGACGCCGGGCGTCAAGCCCGCGATTCTCCTCGGCGCGGTCAAGGCGCCGGTGACGAAGACCGCCAGCGCGTCCGGCCCGCGGAAAGCCGTGGCCGGCCCCGTGACGCAGGCCGCCCCCGCGGCGGCGCCGCTCCCCACCGTTGAGATCATTCGCGGCGACAAGCGGACCGCGGAAGTGATTCGGTAGAGATCGCTTTGTAGGTCCGGGCCCGCAGGGCCCGGCG
>JABFWM010000434.1 GCA_013362195.1 Acidobacteriota bacterium | reverse complement strand
CTTCCCCTGGAAGTGGAGCGACCACGAGTACACGCCGGCGACGCACATGCAGGAGACTTTCCGCGGCATCATCGAGGAGATGGGCGGCACGCCGCTCTCGCCGATGCCGACCGCGGAACAGGGCTACAACCTCGCCGCGGGCGGCCGCATCATTCACGAGATCGGCTGCACGCGGATGGGGAAGGATCCCTCGACGTCGGTGCTGAACGCGAACTGCCAGGCGCACGACGTGAAGAACCTGTTCGTGGCGGACGGCGGGCCCTTCGTCTCCAATGCCGACAAGAACTGCACGTGGTCGATCCTCGCGCTGTCGATGCGGACGAGCGAGTACATCGCGGACCAGCGCCGCAACGGGAGCCTCTGATCATGAAGCGACGCACGGTACTGAAGATGATGGCGGCCGCCCCCGCGGCCGCGGCAATCACGTGGACGCCGGCGGAGGCGGCGCAGGCGCACGAACACGCGCACGCGGCGCGGCAGACGGCGGCGCGGACGAAGGCGCCGTACAAGCCGAAGTTCTTCACGGCGCACGAGTGGACGACCGTCACGATGCTCGTGGACCTCATCATCCCGAGAGACGAGCGGTCGGGAAGCGCCACCGACGTCGGCGTCCCCGAGTTCATGGACTTCATCGTCAACGATCAGCCGCCGCGGCAGAACGCTATGCGCGGCGGACTGCGATGGCTCGACACCCAGTGCGAGAAGCGGTTCGACAAGACGTTCGTCGACTGCACCGACGTGCAGCGGACTGAAGTGCTCGACGACATCGCCTGGCCGCAGAAGGCGCGGCCCGAGATGTCGCACGGGGTCACGTTTTTCAACAGCTTCCGCGACCTCACCGCCACCGGTTTCTGGACGACGAAGATCGGGATGGCGGACCTGCAGTACACGGGCAACACCTTCGTGCCCATCTGGAAGGGCTGCCCGGACGAAGCGCTTGCGAAACTCGGCGTGAAGCGGCAGGCCTGATCGCGCGAATTCAGGACGGAGGCCGGGTCTTCAAACCCGGCCTCAAGACCCGCCCGGCGACGACACGCAGTTGACGGTAGGGCACCTCTTTAGAGAGAAGCGCCGCGTCATACAGTCGCACCTGAAGGTGCGCCCTGCCGCAATTTTGCCGCAGCCTGCTCACCTGAAGACCCGGCCGACATCTGCACACATATCCCTGACATCCATCATCGTGTCCGCGTGACAGAGCGCGGGACGAAGCGCTCCGGCGGGGCATGCGCCGTGCTTCCCTCTTCGATGGCGTGCCGGAGGAGCGCTGCGCCTCGGAAAACATTTCGCGTTTCCCAGGCCCCGCGTTCCAGTTGTCGGATATCTGAGCGGCGGACGTGCGCGCTGCGCCAGCGCGCCGAGGAGGTGCCCATGAGAGGACGAAGCGTGTGCGCCATCGCCGTCGTCGTCGTGCTGGCCGCCACGTCGGCACGGGCCGACCCGATCGTGCTTCGGCCGGCGGCGTCGATCGAGATCGTCGATCCCGCTCCCCTCGACGGGGCCGGGCTGCGCCTGGAAGTGTCGGAGAACGTCGCGCTCGGACCAGGTGCGGAAACGCGGGTGTTCTACGAGTTCGCGATCCCGGCGCTGCGCGCCACGCGGTCGCCGATCGTGTTCTCGGTCTTCCGCCGCCTGGACGAATTCAGCGAATGCGCGTCGCTGGTGCCGTGCCCCGATCTCACGCGGCTGGACCTGTTCGGCTACGCGGGGGCGGGCGCGATCACGGCCGCGGCGTACAACGCGGGTGTGCTGCTCGCGTCGATCGCAGCGCTGCCGGGCCGCGGGCACACGATCCGCGTGGATGTCACTGGATTTGTGAATGGCCTGCTTGCAGAGCACGGCGGATTCGCGGGCTTCGCGCTGCGGCCGGGCTCGATCGGCGCGCTCGGCGCCAGCGAGGCGCGCCTCTCGGCGACACCCGAGCCGGGTTCGCGGACGCTGCTGGCGATTGGGGCTCTGGGCGCCCTCGCCCGCCGCGGACGGAACGGGGACACTCACAGTTAATCGCGTCCGCCAGCCCGACGCGGGAAACCGTGACAGTCACAGTTCTTCCCACGAGCGGGCGTCAGGCGTGGGAAAAGCGTGTCAGTCACAGGTCTCGACGAGCGGGCGTCGGGCGAGGGAAACCGTGGCAGTCACAGTTCCGGAAACTGTGACTGTCACCGTTTCCGCCTCAGAAGCTGTAGCGCATGCCGAGCTTCAGGATCCGCGGCGCCAGGATCTCCTGCGCGCGGCCGAAGTACGACGTCCGCGCGCGCGCCGCGTCGAAGTCCGCCTGCGATCGGAACGCCTGCGTCAGCGTCCCGATACTGTTCTGCGCCGCGTTCGCGTTCAGCACGTTGTGGACCTCGACGAACCCGGCAATTGCCGCCCACCGGTGCAGCCGGAACGTCTTGTCCACCTTCAGCGACAGCAGATTGAGGAAGTCGGCCCGGTAGGTGCCGCGCGGCTCGGCGCGCACCGTCGTCGCGCCCTGCGTCAGCGTCGCACGGAACGTGCGATCGGCCGGCAGGCCGCTCAGCGCCTGATAGTTGGCGCCGATATTGATGCCGAACGGCGCCTGATACGAGCCAATCAGCTTGAACGCGTGCGGCTGATCGTTGGCGCCCCGACCCGTCGCATGCGTCGGAATCGTCTGGTTCGGGTTGTTCGGATCGACGACGAGATCGCCGCCGAGGCGCGACCACGCGTAGGAGCCCATCACCTGCCAATGCCGGGACATCCGCTTCGTCAGCGTCAGCTCGAGCCCCTTGTAGCGCTGCGTCCCCGGGAAATTCGTGTGAAACGCGACGTTCTGGCCGCGATACGGCGGCAGCACGTCGAACAGCGTGATCGGACGATCGTCGGACGTGTTGACGAGGTTGTCGGGCCCCGGATCGTTGAGGATCCGCGGCGCATAGCCGTCGACGGGAATGCCGACCTCCGCGTCGACCGTCTGATCGTTGAACCACCGCTGGATCCATGACGCGCTGAACCCGAGGTCGTGCGCCAGCTCGCGCTGGAAGCCAAACGTGATCTCGTCGGTCTTCGGATCCCTGAGGTTCGGGTCGATGCGATTCAGCTTCGGCTGCACGGTCGTCAGCGGCACCGGATCGTACTCGCCGGCGTCGATCTGACCGTTGGCGTTGCGATCGCCGAACCAGCGGTAGGTCGCGAGGCCCGTCGTATTGATCGTGTTCGGGTTGATGACGTCGGCGAACTCGCCCGTGTACATCACTTCGTAGTACCGGCTGTAGCTCGCCTTGGCCACGTTGCGCCCGTCGTCGGTGAGCTTCCACGTGACGCTCGTGCGCGGCGCGAGCGTGTTCCAGTTGAATCCGGCGTCGAGTTTCGGATAGGTCGTTTCAGGGAACCATCGTCCGCCGCCGCCGCGCTGCTCCGGAAGATAGCCGTCGTAGAACGACCAGCGGAGGCCGAGGTTCAGGCTGACGCGCGGATAGGTGATGCGGTCCTGCGCGAACGCCGCGACGTTGCGCATGTGCGTTTTCTGCACCAGCGGCGTGTTGTAGGCGAGGATCTGCGACGGCTGCGGAACGCCGCCGGCATCGTCGCGGAACTGCAGGCGCGTGTCGCCGTAGACGTCGAATCCGTCGGATCCCCAGCCGATCCAGTGCTCGAAGCCGGTCTTGATCTGGTGACTCGCGCCGAGCACGCCGTCGAGATACTGCGTGTAGGCGATGTTGGTCTGGTATCGATACGCGTCGCGCAGGCGCTCCCCGGTCGGCTCCGGCCCGCCGAAGAAGATCCCGGTCGTCAGGTTCTGCAGCGTCGGCGTCTTATCGGCGTCGGGCAGGCCGAAGAACTCGTCGGCGTAGCGGCTCGGCCAGTGCATGTGGAAGTACGTGGACGAGACTTCGAGGAAGCGGGTCTGC
>JABFWM010000514.1 GCA_013362195.1 Acidobacteriota bacterium | reverse complement strand
AGCAGGTCCGCGACCTGCTGCGGCGTGAGATTGCCCAGCAGCCCCTCGGGCATCATCGACGCACGGTACGGACGCTTCGAGGCGATCTCGCCCGGCTGTAATCGAACCTGCTCGCCCGCGCCGGTGTTGATCACGACCGCATCGGGCGTGTCGGACACGACCAGTCCCGACACGTCGCCTCGCGTCTTCGTCGTGAACACCCAGACCTGATACTCCGGCGCGATCGCTTCGCTGGGGCTGACGATCGCGTCGAGCAGGCCCTGCTTGCCGAACTTCTCGCCGATCGCCGACAGATCCGGACCAATCTTCTTCCCGCCGCCGAGGCTGTGGCAGGCGGCGCACGTGCCTTCGGTCTCGAACACCTTCCGGCCCGCCGCCGCGTCCGGCTGAAAGTCGCGCTCCAGCGTGCGCAGGCTGGGCGCAGCGGCGCCCCTCGTCGAGGGAGTGCCCGGCGGCAGCACCGTGGCGGCACGCGCGCGAATCGCGGTGATGACCGCGGGATCGGTCGGCGCACCGCGGCCGCCGCCGGCAAAGCCGCTGATCCCGGGCCCCTGCGCGCGGAACGCGCCCGGTGATCCGTTCACCAGGTTCGACGCGAGCGTCCGCAGCTCCGCGGGCAGCTGCTTCTGCTCGGCGAGATCGACGATCGCCGACAATCCCTCGGGCGTGCGCGCGAGCACCCGCAGCGCCTCGAACCGGACTTCGTTCGGCGCATCGCCGAGCACCACGCCGCGCGCCCACGCCCGGGCATCCGGATCGCCGAGCAGCCCGCGCGCGCGTACGGCCGCCACGCGCACCGGAAGCGGACCGTCAGCGGCGAGCGACTCGAGCGCCGGCGCCTGTTCGGCGATGCGCGCCCGACCAATCACGTCGACCGCCGCGGCCCGCACCTCGGGTGCGACACTCGGCGTGCGGGAGACGTTCACGAGATCCGGGACGAACTGCGCGTCGCCCAGGGCGTCGATGGTGTCGATCGCGACGGGCCGGAGCGTGACGATCGTGAGCGCGAGGCGCAGCACGCCCGGCAGCTGCGCACTCTTGCGCGCGTCTGGCCACATGCTGAACAGCTGACGGCTGTAATGCCGGAACGCGCGCTCGACGAGCGGCGCCGGCGTCGACGCGTTCGTGATCAGCGATTCCACCGCGCGCGCCGCCTCCGGCCACTGCATCGATCCCAGCGCGTCGAGCATGCGCGTGCGCCGATCGAGATCGACGCCCGCGTCATTCACGGCCGCGGTCAGATCCGACAGCGCCGTCTTCGGCCGCAGCTCGATGACGAGCTGATCGTAGACGTCCGGCGGGACGGCCGCACGCTGCTCGCGCAATCGGCCGTAGAGCGCCTCCTCGCGCCCGCGGGCGGCGATGCCGAGCGCCTCGAGATACCAGCGGTCCTTGCCGTCGTACTGTTTCGCGAGCGTCGTCCATGCGTCGAGGACGGCGGGCGGCGCCGGCGTCTGTTCGCCGACGAGATACGCAGGCGTCATGCGGCGCGGGTCGCGCAGGGTGACGAGGACCTCGCGGCGGACCTGCGGCGAGGGATCGCGCAGCAGCGGCTGCGACAAGGCCACGACGTCGTCACGGCGCATGGCCGCGGCGCGCAGGCCGAGCACGCGAAAGCGCGGGTCGCGATCCCGCAGCGCTTCCGCGACCATGTCGGCGCCGTCGCGGCCGAGTCGCGCCGCAAGCCAGACACTGCGCGCGCGCCGCGTCGCGTCCGATCCACGCCAGAGCGTCCGGAGCAGCGGAAGCGCGGCGCGACCCTGCGAGGCCAGCCGCGAATGCGCCAGATAGAACACGTCCTGGTTGGGCGAGCCGAGCGCCGCGGTCAGGCCGGCGGACGAATCGAGATCCAGCGTCGCCGCCGCCGCATGCGTGTCCGAGGGCGCGAGGTGATAGATGCGTCCGCGCGCGCCGCCCGGATCGCCCATCCCGTGGCCGCCAACGCCCGGATCGTACCAATCGGCGATGAACACCGACCCGTCCGGCGCCACCGCAACGTCCGAGGGACGGAACCACGTATCGGCGGCATAGACCAGCGATTCCGCACGAGTCGTGTAGCCCGCGCCATCATCGGTCTGCAGGTAGGCGGCGACGATGCGCTTCCCCGCCTCGGCGTGCAGCAGCTGTCCGCGATATTTTTCCGGCAGCAGCGTCCCTTCATAGACGAGCAGACCGCACGGTGCGCCGGCGCCGAGCCGCGCGACGTTGGGGACCACGCCGGGCAGTTCCATATGGAAGTGCGTGCCGCGATCCTCGCGCCACGTGCGGTTCAGCGGACCGCGGAAGCCGAAATTGCCGCCCTCCATCACGTAGTTCAACCGCGTCCAGGCGTTCCCGTCGTCGTCGTTGTCGGTCTGGAAGACGGTGCCGAACGAATCGAGCGCCACCTCGTACGGGTTGCGGAAATTGTGCGCGAGCACTTCGAGCCCGGTGCCGTCGGGATTGATCCGGAACGCCGCGCCCTGGAAGTACGCGTCGGCGTCCATGCGGACGTGGGTGCCGGCAGCGTCGGTGAGGTCCCAGCCTTCGTTGCCGGCGTTGAAATAGTAGCGGCCGTCCGGCCCGAAGACGATCGCGTGCACGCCGTGGTCGTGATCGATCCCCTTGAAGCCCGTGAGAAAGATCTGGCGATCGACGATGCGGTCGTTCGCGTCCTTGGTGTAGACGATGATGTTGGGACTCTGCGAGACGAAGACCTTGTCGCCGAGCACCGCGATCCCGAGCGGCGATCGCAGCTCGGGGCTTTGATCGAACACGGTGACCTTGTCGGCGCGGCCGTCGCGATCGGTGTCATCGAGGATCAGGATGCGATCCCCCTCGGGGCGGATGTCGGGCTGGTTGCGCAGCTGCCGCCGGTAGTTGACGGCCTCGAGCACCCAGACCCGTCCGCGCGCGTCGACGGCGATGTTCGAGGGGTTCGACAACTGCGGCTCCGCCGCCCAGAGCGCGACCGCGAGCCCCGGCTCGGTCTTGAAGCCGGCGACGGTCTCTTCGGGGCGCTGCTGGGCCCGGAGCGCGGCAAAGCCGACGAGAACCAGCACGGACACACGAAATAGGCGCATAGATCCCTCGGGTAGGTCTGCCTCTCTTCCCCGGGTGCGGGCCGCAGGCGCGTGGCGTGCACCAGTCGAGCGCCCTGCTGCGTCGCACGTCGGGCAGGTATTATCACGCGAACATGAATCCGATTGGCATCACGACGTGGGTGTGGACGGCGCCGCTGACGACCGCGGACTTCCCGGACATCGCGCGGCATGTCGCGCACCTGGGCTTCGATCTCGTGGAAGTACCGGTCGAGCGTCCCGGGGACCTCGACTACGCGCGTCTGAAAGGCGCGCTCGACGACACCGGACTCGCCGCGAGCGTCTGCGCGGTCATGAGCCCGGATCGCGACCTGGTGCATCCGGACGACGACATCCGGCGCAACGGGATGGCCTACGTGCGCCACTGCATCGACGCGGCGCACGCGCTCGGCGCGCGGAACGTGATCGGACCGATCTACAGCGCGGTCGGACGCGTGTGGCAGCCGTCGCCGGACGAACGCGCGCGGGACGTCGACCTGCTCGCGCGTCAACTCCGCACGCTCGCCGGGTACGCGGCCGATCGCGACGTCGTGTTGTGCCTGGAGCCGCTGAACCGATTCGAGACGAGCTTCATCAACATCGTCGATCAGGCGATCGAGGTGGTCGACCGCGTCGGCCACGCCTCGTGCGGGCTGCTGCTCGATACGTTTCACATGAACATCGAGGAGCGATCGCTCGGCGACGCGATTCGGGCAGCCGGCCCGCGCATGAAGCACCTGCACGCGTGCGAGAACGATCGCGGCACGCCGGGCCAGGGGCACGTGCCGTGGCCGGAAGTCGCCGACGCGTGCCGCGCGATCGGCTACGACGG
>JABFWM010000087.1 GCA_013362195.1 Acidobacteriota bacterium | reverse complement strand
GTGTGTCCGCGCCGCATGACGGGTGTCTTCGCATGATCGATCGACTCATCGAACTGTCGCTTCGGAACCGGTTCATCGTCGTCGCGCTGTACATCGGCCTCGGCGCCTGGGGCTGGTGGGCGCTGGGCGCGACGCCCATCGACGCGATTCCCGACCTCTCCGACAACCAGGTGATCGTGTTCACCGACTGGCCCGGACACAGCCCGCAGGAGGTGGAGGATCAGGTCACATATCCGCTGACGGTGAACCTTCAGGGGCTCGCCGGCGTCCGCGTCGTGCGATCGCAGTCGGCGTTCGGGTTCTCGATGGTTTACGTGATCTTCGAGGACGACATCGACCTGTATTTCGCGCGTGCGCGGGTGCTCGAGCGCATGAGCCTGATGACGAAGGCCCTGCCAACCGGCGTGACGCCGACGCTCGGGCCCGATGCGACCGGCGTCGGCCACGTCTTCTGGTACACCGTCGAGAGTCCGACGTTGTCGCTCCGGGACTTGCGCACCCTCCAGGACTGGTTCATCCGCTACCAGCTGAACGCCGTTCCTGGCGTCGCGGAGGTGGCGTCCGTCGGCGGCTACGTTCAGCAGTACCAGATCGACGTCGATCCGAACCGGCTTCGCACCTACAACCTTCCGCTCAGCGCCGTGGTCGCCGCCGTCCGGGAGGGCAATCTGAACGTCGGCGGCAACGTCCTGGAGTCGAACGGCGCCTGGCTGATCGTCCGAGGCGTCGGGTTGATCGCGTCGGTTGACGACGTGAAGCGGATCGTCGTGGGCGCCTCGAACGGCGTCCCGATCTACGTCGAGCAGATCGCGGACGTGCATCTGGGCGACGCCTTCCGGGTCGCCTCGCTCGTGAAGGGCACGAAGGAAGCCGTTGGCGGCGTCGTCGTGGCGCGCGCCGGCGTGAACACGAAGGCCGTCATCGACGCCGTGAAGGCGCGCATCGCGCAGATTCAGCCCGGCCTTCCTGCGGGCGTCCGGATCGTCCCCTTCTACGACCGCTCGACGCTGATCGCGCAGTCGGTCGACACGCTGCGCCACGCGCTGCTCGAGGAGATCGCCCTCGTGACGCTGGCCCACGTGATCTTCCTGATGCACGTCCGATCGATCCTGATCGTCACGATTCCGCTGCCGCTCGCCGTCCTGCTGTCGTTCCTCGGCATGCATTACGCGGGGATCTCGTCCAACATCATGAGCCTGGCCGGGATCGCCATCGCGATCGGTGTGCTCGTCGACGCGGGCATCGTCGTCACGGAGAACGCGTTCCGCTCCGTCGAGCAGCGCCGCATCGATCCCGGCGATCGTTCACGGGTATGGCAGACCGTGCTGGAGTCCACGCGTCTCGTGGGACGGCCCGTCTTCTTCTCGATGGCGATCATCGTCCTCGCCTTCGTCCCGGTGTTCGCGTTGACGGGGCAGGAAGGGAAGCTGTTCCACCCGCTGGCGTTCACGAAGACGCTCGCGGTGCTCGCCGCGACCGTGATTGCCGTGACGCTGGTTCCGGTGCTGTGTTCGCTGCTGCTGGCGGGGACCGTCCACTCGGAGGACGCGAATCCGGTCATGCGGCTGTTGCGCCGCCTCTACCAGCCGGTGCTCGAAGCCGCCCTCGCGCACCGCGCGGTCACGCTCGCGGCCGCCGCCCTGCTGTTTGCGGGCGCGCTGCTCGCCGCGCGGGGGATCGGCAGCGAGTTCATGCCGCCGCTGAACGAAGGCGACCTGATGTTCATGCCGATCGCGGATCCCAGCATTTCGCTCGAGGAGAACACGAGGATTGCGGCGAAGCAGAACGCCGCGCTGATGGCGTTCCCGGAAGTGGCCTCCGTGGTCGCGAAGGTCGCGCGGGCGGACACGTCGACCGACCCGGCCCCGCTGAACATGACGGAAACCATCGTCCACCTGAAGCCGCGCGAACAGTGGCGGGCCGGGATCACGCTGGATCGCTTGCGCGCGGAGATGGGACGCGCGGTCCAGATGCCCGGCGTCTCGAACATCTGGACGATGCCGATCATCAACCGCATCGACATGCTCACGACCGGCATCCGATCGGAGGTCGGCGTCAAGATTTTCGGCACCGATCTCACGACACTCGAGGATGCGGCGGGACGCGTGTCCGATGTGCTCCGGCACGTGCCTGGCGCGAGCACGGTGTATCCCGAGCAGGTGACGAGCGGTCAGTACTTGAACATCGAGATCGATCGCGCCGCGGCGGCGCGCTACGGCATCGGCGTCGGCGACATTCAGCAGGTCATCGAAACGGCCATCGGCGAGACGTCGCTGACGACGACCATCGAAGGCCGCCGGCGGTTCCCCGTGCGCGTCCGCTATGCGGCCGAGTATCGGGCGGACCCGCAGTTGCTCGGCCAAGTGCTCGTCGCGTCACCACGTGGTGCGCAAGTCCCGCTCGCCGAGCTCGCCCGCATCGAGCACGTCCGCGGCCCCGCCATGATTTCGTCCGAGAACGGGCTGCTGCTCGCGACCGTGCTGCTGAACGTCCAGGGACGCGACGTCGGCGGCTTCGTGGAAGAGGCCCGCGCTCGCGTGGCGCGGGAGGTGTCGCTGCCGGCCGGCTACTACATCGCGTGGAGCGGCCGCTGGGAGAACCAGGAGCACGCGCGCGAACGCCTGCAGATCGTCCTGCCGATCGTGCTGCTGGTGATCTTCATCCTCTTGTACTTCACCTACCACTCGGTCGCGGAAGCCGCGCACGTGCTGCTGGCCGTGCCCTTCGCACTCACCGGCGGCGTCTACCTGCTGTGGCTGCTTGGCTACAACTTCTCGGTTGCCGTCTGGGTGGGGTTCATCGCGCTGTTCGGCACGGCCGTGCAGACCGGCGTCGTGATGGTGCTCTACCTCGAAGACGCGGTCGCCCGGAAGCAGCGAGCGATGGACGGCGTATTGACGCGTCAGGCCCTGCGAGACGCGGTGGTCGAGGGCGCGCTGCTTCGCCTGCGGCCGAAGGTGATGACCGTGAGCACCGTCGTCGCCGGCCTGCTGCCGATCATGTGGAGCGCGCGCGTCGGATCGGAGGTCATGAAGCCGCTGGCGACGCCCGTTCTGGGCGGCATGGTGTCGTCGCTGCTGCACGTCCTCGTCGTCACGCCGGTGATCTTCTTCTGGCTGCGTGAGCGTCGGCTTGGATTGCAGGACGAGCGGCTTCCGCCGTCCGCGGCACGACGCGCGACGAACTGGCGGCCGATTGCCGCCGTGCTCGTCGTGGTCATCGCTGGCGCCGCGTCCTGGTATGTGTGGCGGCAGGTGAGGCCGGCGGCAGAAGACGCCGGCACGAGTGCCAGCCAGGTCGTCCAGCGCGTGAACGCCAGCGGCGTCGAGATCTCGCTGCTCTCGCCAACCGGCACGCTGCGGCAGGGACGGAATGTCTTCGCGATCGAGTTCCGAACCGCGGACCGCCGATTGGCCGACGCGGGCGCCGTGCGTGCGAGCGCGAACATGCCGATGCCGGGAATGGTGATGCCCGCCGGCCTTCAAGTGCTACGCACACCGGTGCCGGGCCGCTACGAAGCGACCGCGCAATTCGGCATGGCGGGCGCCTGGCACATGACGATCGAGTGGGATGGCCCGGCAGGAAAGGGTTCCGTGAATTTCGAAGGGACGGTTCAATGAGGATGCGCGTCGCCACCATCACCGTCGGGATCCTTGCGCTGGGCAGTGCCGGACACGCGCAGACGCAGGGCACGCCAGCGCCGGCGGCCTCGCCATATATCGACGCGGTCGCGGGATTGACGCTGGACGATGCGATCGCGCGGGCGCTGGAGCGTGAGCCGGCGCTGCGCGCGTCGCGGTCGCAGGTGGACGTGGCACGTGGGCTCCGCGCGCAGGCGGCACTGCGACCCAATCCGTCGGTGTCGTTCTCGCAGCAGCAGCAACCCGCCGGGTC
>JABFWM010000419.1 GCA_013362195.1 Acidobacteriota bacterium | reverse complement strand
GCCGCGCTCGCCGCGCGCCCGTCCTCGCGCACCGCGTCCAACAGTCTCATTCTGGCCCTCGTGAAAGCGGGACGCGGTCCCGAGGCGGTCGAACGCGCGGCCGCCATCGTCGCGGCCGCGCCCGGGGATCCGGACGCGTACTTCACGCTCGGGCTCGCGCAATCCGAGCAGGACGTCACCGCCTCGATCGAGAGCTTCCGGCGGGCCCTCGCGCTCTCGCCGCGCCACGCGCTCGCGCGCTACAACCTGGCGCTGGTGCTCAATCGCGCGGATCGACAGGCGGAGGCCGCCACCGAGCTGGAACGGACGATTGCGATCGAGCCGCGCCCCGAAGCGCACTATCAGCTGGGTGTGATCGCGTGGCATCAAGGGGATCTCGATCGCGCCGCCCGCGAACTGCGCGCGGCGATCGATCTGCAGCCGAAGGACGCGAACGCGTACACGGCGCTCGGCGCGCTGCTGAAAACGAAGCGCGATCGGGCCGGCGCGGAGAGAGCGCTTCGCCGCGCGATCGAGCTGCAGCCGGATGCGCCGGCGCCGCGCTTCACGCTGGCGCAGGTGCTCGAGCAGAGCGGCGACGCGCGCGCCGCGCGAGAACAGCGGGACGAAGCGGATCGCTGGCGTCGGCGCGCGGCGATCACCCAGGAGGCGGGGGTCTGGACGGCGGTCGGCACGCAGAAACTCGACGCCGGCGACGCGGACGCGGCCGTCGACTGCTTCCGCCGGGCCACGGCACTGATCGACACCTACGCACCCGCGCACTATCAGCTCGGACGCGCCCTGCAGCGGCTGGGCCGCGCGGTCGAAGCGAGACAGGCCTTCGAGCGAGCCCGGCAGTTGAATCCCAGCCTCGTCCCGCCCGGGAGTCCTTAAGCGGTAAAGATCTATTGTTTCACTGCGGTACCAGTTGTATAACCAAGGGCGGCGCACGCGCCATGAGAAGCAGCTGATATCGTTTCGTCCGTTCGTTTCGTTCGTCAGATTTACACCATCTCTGATTCGAAGCTCGCGGGAGGGAGGCAGATGATGAGAACCCGGGTGTACGTCGGCGTGCTTGCGGCAGCCCTATTGGTGCTGACCGCAGCCGCCGGAGTCGGCGCGCAGGAGTTCCGCGCGACGGTCAAAGGGCGGGTCGCGGATTCAAGCCAGGCGGCCCTGCCCGGCGCCACCATCACGGTCCGCAATCAGGAGACCAACGAGGTGGCGACGACCACCAGCAACGCTGAAGGCAACTACACCATTCCGTTCCTTCGGCCCGGAATCTACACGCTCACCGCGGAGATGAGCGGGTTCCAGACCTACACGCGCAAGGACATGCGCCTCGAGGTCAGCCAGACCGCCGAGGTCAACGCGCAGCTCGGGGTGGCCGGCGTCTCCGAGCAGGTGACCGTCGTGTCAGAGGCGCCGTTGCTCGAAACGAGCAAGGCCGACCGTGGCACCGTCATCGACAGTCATCGCATCGCCGAACTGCCGCTGCAGTCGCGCAGCCCGATGGCGCTCGCCGTGCTCGTCGCCGGCGTCAACTACAACGCCCAGGCGATCTACCTGCGCCCCTTCGACAATGGCGCCCTCGCCGACTGGTCGATGAACGGCGGCCAGAACCGCAATAACGAGTTCCTGCTCGACGGCGCGCCGAACAACGCGAACCAGGGCGGCAACAACATCGCCTACGTCCCGCCCGCCGAAGCGGTGCAGGAGTTCAAAGTGCAGACGAACTCGTACGACGCGCAGTACGGCCGCACCGCCGGCGGCGTCGTCAACATGACGCTGAAGTCGGGCACCAACAGCTTTCATGGCGTCGGCTATGACTTCATGCGGCGCAAGGCCCTGGCCGCCAATTCCTTCCTGCTCAACTCGCGCAACGCTCCGAAGACCGAGCAGTACATCGATCAGTACGGGTTCAGCGTGGACGGGCCGGTCTTCAGGAACAAGACCTTCTTCCTGTTCACGGGCGAGCGGTACCGCGAGGGACCGCCCGCGCCGTTGTTTTCGACGACGCCGACCGAAGCGATGAGACGCGGGGACTTCAGCGGACTCGTCGACGCCTCCGGGCGGCAGATCGTCATCTACGATCCGGCAACCGGCCGCGACGTGAACGGCGTGTGGACGCGCGATCCCTTCGCCGGCAACATCATCCCCGCGGATCGGATCGATCCGATCGCGCAGAAGATCGTCGGGTTCTACCCGCTGCCGAACGGCGTCACCGCCGGTGTCGCCCCCTGGCAGCAGAACCTGCACTACGCGGAGCACTTCAACAGGGACGTCTTCTGGAACTGGGTCGGCAAGGTCGATCACAACTTCGGCACGAACGATCGGGCCTTCTTCCGGTGGGGTGAGAACGAGCGCAACGAACTGCGCGACACCACGGCAATCCGCCAGGGGCCGGGGCGCGATGGCCAGCTGCCGCTCATCCGCTCCAACCGCGCGATCGTGGGCGACTGGGTGCACATCTTCGGGCCGGGTACGGTGTTCAACGTCCGCGGCAGCTACACCTACTTCCTGGAATGGAGCATGTCGCGCGACGGGTTCGGCTTCGATGCGAGTCAGTTCTGGCCGTCCAGCATCGTCCAGCAGTTCCCGTCGAGAAGCGCGCTCAACGGGCTGTTCCCGCGCATCGACATCGAGCAGTTCGAGCACCTGTCACGAGGGACGAGCCCGAACCGGAACAGGATTTACACGGTTCAGCCGAACGTCTCGTTGACGCGGGGCGCGCACAACATCCGCAGCGGTCTGGATACGCGGTGGACCAACGTCTTCAACGAGAATTACAACAATTCCGGCGGTCAGCTCTCCTTCACGCGGCAGTTCACGCGCAGCACGATCAACAGCACCAGCGAGCTCGAAGGCAACGCCTTCGCCTCGTTCCTGCTTGGCGCGCCCAACAGCGGCGAAGTGGCGGTGAACCCGAAACGGCATTTCGAGTGGCTGTTCCTCGCGCCATGGATTCAGGACGACTGGCGCGTCGGCAGAAAGCTGACCGTGAACCTGGGCTTCCGCTGGGATTTCAACGGCGGGGTGAAGGAAGCCGACAATAAGCTCAACAACATTTTCGATCCGAACATCGTCAACCCGGTGTCGGCGCGCGTCGGCCAGCAGGTCATGGGCGGGCTCACCTTCGCGGGCGTCGACGGCGCGCCCAGGAGTCCGTACCGGTACGACAAGAACAACTACCAGTTCCGCGGCGGCCTGGCCTATCAGATCAACGACAAGACCGTCTTCCGCGCGGGCTACGGCAAGTACTTCCTGAATCCCACCAGCCAGGGGTTCTCCAACGGGTTCAGCCAGTCGACGCCGGTGATCGGGTCGAACGACGGCGGCCGCACGCCGACCTACACGCTGTCGAATCCGTGGCCGAACGGGATCCAGGACCCGCCCGGCAGCTCTCTGGGACCGCTCACGTTCCTCGGCCGCAATCCGAGCTTCGTGAACCCGGATTTCATCGTGCCGAGCGTCCACCAGTTCTCGGCCGGTATCCAGCGCGAGCTGCCGTGGCATATTTCGCTCGAGGCGACCTACGCCGGCAGCCGCAGCTACGACATCGAAGGCAACTGGGGCGGCTTCAACGATCCCTCGCTGGCGCTCCAGAGCCAGTGCGACGTCACGCAGGGCGGCAGCCGCTCGTTCTGCGATCAGCTGCTGCCGAATCCGTTCTTCGGCATACCGGGGTTCGAGGGCACGACGCGGTTCACGAACCGCACGCTCAGCCGCTTCGAGCTGAGTCGTCCCTTCCCGGCCTTCGGCGACTTCAACATGAACAGCCTCAACGAAGGCCGCATGTGGTACGACTCGGCACAGCTGGTCGCCAACAAGCGCTGGGCGAAGGGCGTCACCGTCAACGCGAGCTACACGTGGGTCCCGCGCTGGACCGAAGAGGGCGCGAACACGACGACCAACATCGGCGC
>JABFWM010000536.1 GCA_013362195.1 Acidobacteriota bacterium | reverse complement strand
CCGCGGACGCACGCGCGCGCGCCGAGCGCGCCGGCGCCGATCGCCAGGC
The DNA here is from genome assembly GCA_013362195.1 of Acidobacteriota bacterium. Lineage (GTDB taxonomy): Bacteria > Acidobacteriota > Vicinamibacteria > Vicinamibacterales > 2-12-FULL-66-21 > QHWT01. Next base: position 3,855 of record JABFWM010000536.1, on the reverse strand, counting down.
GCGCGCGAGCATCTGCGAGCGCGTCGAGGCGCTGCGCGGCGAGGACACGCTCGACGCCGTCGCCAGGGCGCGCAGCGAATGGGAAGGGCTGCCGGCGCTCGACGACGATCCGTCCGCGATCGATCCGGAACTGCTCACGCGTTTTGCCGAGGCGTGCCGCCGCGCAGAAGAGCGGCATGCCAACCGGCAGGAGATCGAGCAGGCGGGCGGCCGTCTCTCCGAGCTCGCGAAGGAAGCGGAGGATCTTGCCGCGCTCGAGGACAGCCCCGCCTATATCTGGGAGTCCATTCAGCGCGAGTGGAACGACCTGCGTGGACGCGTCGGCCAGGTGGACGAGGCGGTCGCGCAGCGGTTCGCGAACGCCGAGACGGCGATTCAGCAGCGCACCGAGGCGCGCCGCGCCGGCGCTGAAAAGGTGCTGCGCCAGCAGGTGCAGCGGCTCGAGCAGCTCATCGATCGCGCGCAGAAGCGCGCCGCCGCCGAGGATCTGTCGCTCAAGGAGGCCGACAAGGCCGCGCGCGATCTGCGGGCCGCGATCGAAGCGCCGCCCGCCGTCCCGCCCGCCGAGCGCGAGGCGCTCGTGGAGCGGCTCAAGGCCGCGCTCGCCACGCTTGCCCCGAAGCTCCACGAGCTGCGTGAGATGGACGAGTGGAAGCGCTTCGCCAACGCCGCCGTCCAGGAAGAGTTGATCGCCCAGACCGAAGCGCTCAAGACCAAATTCGACCTGGAGAAGGCGGAGGATCTCGAAAAGGCCGCCAAGGAGCTGCACGAGATCCAGGAGCGCTGGAAGCAGGCGGCCGAGGCGCCGCGCGCACAGGCGCAGACGCTCTGGCATCGCTATCGCCAGGCCGCGGATCCGATTCAGGCAAAGGCCCGCGAGTTCTTCGCGCATCGCGCCGAGGAACGTCAGGGCAACCTCGAGAAAAAGATCGCGCTCTGCGAGCGCGCCGAGGCGATCGCCGACTCGACGGACTGGATCAAGACGGCAGACGAGTTGAAGAAGCTGCAGGCGGAATGGCAGTCGCTCGGTCCCGTCCCCCGCGCCGACACCCGCGTCGTCTGGAAGCGGTTCCGAGACGCGTGCGATCGCTTCTTCACGCGGCGCAACGAGGATCTCGCCCAGCGCAAGGAAGTGTGGGCGGCGAACCAGGCGCGGAAGGAAGCGCTGTGCGCGCGGGCGGAGGAGCTCGCCGAGTCGCGCGATTGGGAACGGACCGCGTCCGAGATCCGCCGGCTGCAGGCCGAGTGGAAGACGATCGGCCCGGTGCGCCGCAGCAAGTCCGAAGCCTTGTGGCAGCGGTTCCGCGGCGCCGCCGACAAGTTCTTCGATCGATACAAGCGGCGCGACGAAATCGCGCTCGAGTCGCATCAGGCGGATCGCGAAGCGCTGGCGGTGGAGCTGGAGTCGTTGATGCCCGCCGAGGGCGCCGAAGCCGCCGCGCCGGCGGGGGATCTCCTCGACCGGGTGCGGTCGCTCCGCTCGCGGTGGAACCAGTCGACGCCGGCCGTCCGCCACGGCGCCGATCCCCTGAGCGCGCGCTTCGTCGCGGCCATGGAGCGCCTGCTGACGACGTATCCCGACGCCTTCCGCGGCACCGAACTCGACGTCGAAGGCAGCCGTCAGCGGATGGAGAAGCTGGTCGCGCGCGTCGAAGGCTTCGTCAGCGAGAAGGACGCCGCGCCGGCGTCCACGTCGCAGGATCTGGCGGCGCGGCTGCGCGAAGCGCTCGCGGCGAACACGATTGGCGGGCGCGCGGGTGAAGAGACCAAGTGGCGCACGATGGCCGAGGAAGTGCGGCAGGCGCAGGCCTCATGGGCGCGCCTCGTCCCGGTGCCCGGCGAGACCGGGCGTCAGTTGTCCGAGCGCTTCCACAAGGCGTGCAACCGCTTCTTCGATCAGTACCGCCGCCGCGTGCCGCAGGCGCAGGAATCGCCGCGCCGTAACCGGACCGTGTCCGCGCGCTAGCGCGCGTACGCCACCTTCCCGCCGACGATCGTGTACACCACTTTCGCGGCGGGAATGTCGTCTTCCGGCACGTTCAGGATGTCGCTCGACAGCACCGCGAGGTCCGCGTATTTGCCCGGCTTGAGCGAGCCGCGGTTGGTCTCTTCGAACGCCGCGTAGGCGCCGTTGATCGTGTAGGACTTCAGCGCTTCCATCCGCGACATCCGCTGATCCGGATAGAAGACCCTCCCGTCTTTCAGCTTGCGGCTGACACTCGCGTAGTAGCTCGCGATCGGATCGACGTCCTCGACGGGCGCATCGGTGCCGTTCGCGATCACCGCGCCGCTCTTCATCAGCTTCTGCCACACGTACGCGCCCTCTTCCGCACGCCGCGCGCCGAGGCGCTCGATCACGTAGGGTGCGTCGGACGTGCAATGGATCCCCTGCATCGACGCGATCACGCCGAGCCTGCCGAAACGCGGGATGTCCTGCGCGCTGAGGTGCTGGGCGTGCTCGACACGCCAGCGCAGGTCCTTTTTCGAAGGATTCGCCTTGAAGGCGCGCTCGAAGATGTTCAGCGTTTCGCGATTGCCGCGATCGCCAATCGCGTGCACGCACAACTGGAAGCCGTTCGCGATCGCCAGCCGCGCCGTCTGCTCGATCTCGGCGACCGGCGTCGTGTCCAGCCCGGTGCTGTCCGGCTTGTCGGTATAGGGCGCGAGCAGCCACGCGCCGCGCGAGCCGAGCGCGCCGTCGATCACCTTCTTGATCCCGCGGACGGTGAGGTGCCCGTTGCCGTAGTCGATCATCCTGTAGCGGGCGAGCTTCGACGCGATGTCCTCGTTGCGCTGGCGAACCATCACCCACAAGCGGACGCCCAGGGCGCCCTCGTCAACCACCTTCTTCATCAGGTCGATGGTCTCGAGCGTCGAGCCCGCGTCCTCGAACGTCGTGATGCCTTTCGAGAGAGCCTCCCGGTCGGCGAGCTGCAGCACCTTGCGCCCGTAGGCCTCGCGGTCGGCCCCTTCGAGCCGCGGCGTCTTGATCAGCTCCGACGCGGTCTCGCGCAACAGGCCCGTGGCGTCGCCGCTCGCGTCGCGCAGGATGTCGCCGCCGGCCGGGCTCTCGGTGGATCGCGTGATGCCGGAGAGCGCCATCGCCTTGCCGTTGACGAACGTCGCATGGCCGCTGGCGTGGGTCAGCACGACGGGGTTCTCGGGCGACACCCTGTCGAGCGACGCGTGCGTCGGGAACCCTTCGACGGCTGGTTCGGGCCGCGCCGTCCATTTCTCCTGGTGCCAGCCCCGGCCGCGGATCCACTCGCCCTGAGCGGCCTTGGCCGCCGCCGCGCCGACCATCGTCACGATCTCGTCCCACGACTTCGCCGTCGTCAGATCCAGGACCAGCTTCATTTCGCCGACGCCGGTGAAGTGGCCGTGGCTCTCGATGAACCCGGGGATCGCGAGCTGCCCCTTCAAGTCGAGCACCTTCGTGGCCGGTCCGACGTACTTCTGCATCGCGGCGGCGCTCCCGAGCGCGGTAATCCTGTCGCCGGTGATCGCGATCGCTTCGGCCTCGGGCTGCGCGTCCTCGACGGTGACGATGCGGCCGTGGGTGAGCACGAGATCGGCCGCGGACGGCGGCTGCTGCGCCGTGCGCGCCTGCGGCGCCAGGTTCGCGACGAGCGCGCCGAAGATCACGAGTACGAAGCCCCTGACGTTGCGCATGGCGGGAAATTATATTCTGCGCTGTTCATGGTGACCGACGGCTGATCGAACGCCGTCGTGTTGTGGTTGTCTTCCATCGCTATGGTCGTGCCGTGGCGGTGAACGTCCTGGACTTCTGATCATGTAACATCCCGCACGCGCAGAGGCACACACATAGGACATCTGAAATCTCGCGGCGTGGAT
>JABFWM010000308.1 GCA_013362195.1 Acidobacteriota bacterium | reverse complement strand
CGTTCGGCGTCATCGCCTGGCCGAAGTCGATCGTCGTGGCCGCCGACGCCACGTCGGCCGCGAACGCGCAGGCGTTCTTGCCGATGCTCGAATACCCGCCGAACAGCGTCTGCGTCGTCCTAGCGAAGACCAGCGCGTTCATCTGGCTGATATACGACTGGTTCCACAGGCGATCGAACCGGCCCAGGTCGTACGTGTCGGTCGCGGCGGGGATGATGGACTTCGCCGCGACAATGACGCCGGTCGGGGACAGCGTGAGATCCGTGGTCACCGGCGTCGTGATCGTGCCGCCGACCGTCACGGTGCCCGTCAGCGTCGAGGCGCCGGTCACCGCGAGCGTGTCCTGCAGGATGACGGCGCCCGAAATGGTCGGCGTCGCAGTCCACGTGCCCGCGCCGCTCGGCATCCGCGCGTAGGCGAGAGTCCCGCTCGAGAGATCCGCTGCGCTGCGGGTGCCCAGGTCCGCCAGGCTGCGCCCGGTCAGCGTCGCCGCCGGAATCGTGCCCGTGAGCTGTGCCGCCGGCAGGCTCGTGAGGCTCGCGCCCGAGCCCGAGAACGTCGTGGCGGCCAGCGTCCCCGCGACCGTGACGGTGGATCCGCTCTCGCTGAGGATCGAATCGCCGAGCGTGGCGCTCGTCGCCCACTTCGCCAGCTTCCCGGCCGTGCCGCTGCCGCCGACCCCGCCGCTCGAGACGACCGTGACGGTCCCCGCCGCGGCCGACGTGCTGCCGCTCCCGCCAAACGTCTGCTGGAAGCTCTCGCGCAGCGTCTTCGGCAGGCGCGTCGTCGAGACCGCCGTCACTTCCCGGCGCACCAGGCTGCCGCCCACGTGCACGATGCGCACGTCCGTGATGAGGAACGTACCCGACAGGTTGCGCTTCGTGCTCGTGATGGTCTGCACCTGGCCGGGATGGAGGCCCGTCTTCGCATAGGCCGCGGTGTAGCGGACCGTCTTCGGCGAGGCCATGTCACGCGCCAGGTAGGAATTCGCGAGCGCCTGCAGGACGTCTTTGTCGAACGTGTCTTCGGCTTTGTAGGTCCGGGCCACGCGCTGCGCGGCCGGCAGCCCGCCGTCCGCAATCACCGCCCGCGGGAACTGCGCCGTGTAGGGCAGGTTCACCGCGCCGGCCGGTGGCGGCGACGTCCGCGTGATCTGATTCGTTGTGGCGTTGTAGGTCCAGGTGCCCGGGAACGTTTCGTTCACGCCGCCGCTGATGACGCCGCCACTCACCGTGCCGCCGACGTTCACGTACCCCCGGCCCGCCGCCAGCGTGTACCCCAACTGGAACGTGGCCGTCACGCCATTGGCGACGAACTGATCGATCACGTCGCGCTGCCCGGTGCCGCCGTAGAGGAGGATGTAGTTGGCGTAGGCGCTCGTGCGCGGCTGCTCGACGACGATGTCGCCCTGGAGGTTGCCGTCGCCGTCGGTCACGTTGAACGGGGCGGCCAGCGTGCCCGCCTCGAACGCCCGCAGCGTTTTCGTGTAGTCCACCTCCCACACGTAGGACGTCGCGGCGCTCCCGCTCGCGAGCGCCGTGATTTCGTTCAGCACGTCGATCGCCGGCTTGTCCTCGTACGACAGCGCGGGCAGCGCCGGGCCAGCGACCTGCGCCGGATCCAGCGTGACGCCTTGCGCCGCGAGCGCGTTGGCGACGACCTGCAAGGCCGCCTTCATCGTCCCCGCCGCAATATCGGCGGTGATGCGCACGCGCGACGGGTAGACGTTGAAATCGGCGGCGCTGATGCGCTGCACGATCGCGGTCGTGGCGCCCGTGTCGCCGAACCCGGATTCGACCGGCCGATCGATCACCCCGCCCATGATGCGCGTGCCGTCCTCGGTGAGGATGACCTCGTCTTCCAGGGCCGCGCGATACGACCCGTTCGTCGAGAGCACCGCGCAGTCGGTTGCGGCCGTTCGCGGTTTCGGAGATGGAGAAGCCCGGCTGGATGTCGCGGTAGACGCCGGCGATCGTGACGTTGTAGCGATCCGTCCGCGCCGCGTAGTGGTCGGCGATCTCCGCCGCCGTCAGCGCGCGGGCGTAGATAGCGACTTCGTCGAGCGCCCCGTTGAACTGCTGCGTCGCGCTTTTTCCGATCTGTGTCGTTTGCGCGCCAGCAGCGACCGGCGTTGTCGTCGTTGCTGAAGACGAGACCAGCGCGCCGTCAACGTAGAACTTGTACGTCTTGCCGTCTGCCGCGCGCGTGACAACGACGTGCCGCCATTGCCCCGTCGTGATCACGCCGCCGGCAGTCGCAACAATCTGGAACGCCGCGCCGTCGTAGTGGCCACTCTGAAGAGCACCGTCAGCCCTCAGCGCCAGCCACCACATCAAGTCTGACCCAATGCCACATCGAGCAATCGTGCTGTCGGACCCTGTGTTGACGATCGCGGGGTTAATCCATGCCTCTACTGTGAGTTCGCCGGCCAGCCTAACCGCGGCATTTGTCACGTCGACGACGTCGTCCACCCCGTCGAACGACGCCGCCTTGTTCCCGTCACTCAGCGCCCCGGCCTGGCCGAGCGTCACGCCGCCGATATACGTGCCGGCGTGCCCGTTCCCGGACGAATCGGCGGCCGTCGTCCCCGATGTCTCCCCCAGCCGCCAGTACGCAACGGGGCCCGACGCGACCACCTTCGCGGGATAGCTCATGGCCTACGCCAGCCCCTCGGCCGCGGCGACGTCGATGAGCCCTTCCCACAGCGTGCGCGAGCCGATCTGAATCACGATCGGTTGCCGCGTGCCGCCACTCGCGCCGCCTCTGCCCGCGGGGGTGAATGTCGCGCGCTCCGGGCCGGCTTCGCCCGCCAGGAACAGGGTCGGCTTCGTGACCCACCAGTCGCCGCCGTCGGCCTGCGGAATCGGCGCGGGCCCGCCGGCGCTCTCGGGCACACCCGCGGCGTCCATCGTGGTCCGGACGCGGATCTCGATGTCGTGCGGGATCTGCTCGATCGCCGCGGCGACGCGGTCCATCGACTCGGTGAGCTTGTCCTGCAGCTCCTCGACGTGCTTCGCGGCCGCGTCGCGCTCCTTCTGCAAGGCCTCGAGCCGTGCGCGCGCCTGCGCCTCGACCACGCCCATGACTTCTTCGGGCGCTTCGTTCTCGATCGATTTCTGCAGCGACGCGATCTGGTCGTCGAGCGTTTTCAGGGCGCCCTTCGCCGCGTCCAGCGCCGTCTGGACCGTCTGCACTTGCGCATCGCCCGAGTGGTGCAGGGCCTCCTGCGCGCGCTCCCAGGCCTGCTGCACGGCCTCCGCGGAGTACTGGCCGCTGTCGCGCATGTACTCCCAGAGCCTCACCGCGTCCTGTGCGGTCTTCTGCAGCTGCTCGGTGGTCTGATACCCCGCCTGCGACGCGAGCTCCGCCATCGTCGGGGGAATAGTGGCGAGCGCCTGTTGTACGGCCTGAATGTTGCGCGACGCCTGCTCAGGGTTGTTGCGGCCGGTCCCCTGCGTCAGTTGCTGCCAGAGCCGCTCGCCTTCGGCGCCGAGACGAGTCAGTTGGGCGTGCAGGCCATCGAACCCGCCCGCGAACGTGTTGGCGAACTCGACGACCTTGTCCCGCCCGGCGGAGCCGAACAGCTTGTTCCAGACGGCGCCGGCGAGCGGACCGATCAACGACCCGACGACGGGAATCGCGCCGGTGAACACTTCGCCGAGGGCGCTCTGGAAGAACTTGCCGCCGTTCTTCGCGAGAGAGGCCGCGATGTGCGAGCCGATTTTGCCTCCGACCATGCCGGCGCCGGCCGCCGCGACGTTGCCGCCGCCCTGAATCGCGCCCTGAATCGTCGCGGCCATCTCCTGGCCGAACTTCTGCGCGTCGCCGAAGATCGCGGCGAACCCGGACACCTTTGGTTTCGGAATGAAGATCTCGGTGTGCAGCCCGGGCAGCGACTGCAGGCCT
>JABFWM010000053.1 GCA_013362195.1 Acidobacteriota bacterium | reverse complement strand
GTGCAGACTTCTCCATTCTTCGCACATGCCAATGGCGCTCGACCAGCGAGGATGGTCCAGCTGTCAGCGAAGTACAAGTTCTGATCTCGCAACCGCGCCCGCGCTGTCCGCGAGCTCGGTTACGAGGGTCGATCCATGGAACGATTGGACCTTCGAACGGAAGATTGGTCGGGATGACTGGATTCGAACCAGCGACCCCCTGACCCCCAGTCAGGTGCGCTACCAGGCTGCGCTACATCCCGTTCTCGTTGACCGCCGCGTCGGGCGACGCGGCTGGGCGGATCCGCGAGCCAGGTTCGAACACCCGGCTATCGCTTCTTGCTCTTCTTTGCTTTCACGGACGCCGTGGCCTTCACCTTCACGGCCGGCGCGCGCTTCGCCCGGGCCGGCGCGGCCACGAGCTCGAACTCGCTGCCCTCCATGCTCGCGCCGGGCGCCCTCGCGAGCATCGCCGCCAGTTCGCGCAGCGTCTGGTGCACGGTGCGGATGCGCTCGCGCGCGTCGCTCGTCAGCAGATCGTCCAGCGGCGTGGCGTCGCCGTTCGATCCCGGATCCTCATCCGCAAGGCGGCGCCGCGCACCGGCGAGCGTCAGGCCTTCGACGAAGAGCAGGTGCTTGATCCGCAGCACGCGCTCGAGATCGGCGCGCCGATACACGCGCGGACCGCCCGCCGTTTTCGCGACGCCAAGATCCGGAAACTCCGCTTCCCACGAGCGCAGGACGTAGGGCTGCACCTGCGCGATTTCGCAGACCTCGGGTTGCCGAAACAGCGACCGGTTGGGGATCTGGACGATGTCCACTGAGACCATGCAGGACGCTGGCGCGTAAGTATATCAGAGACTGACGGTTGGCGGTGCTACAGAGGCGGCCGGCCGCGGCGGCGGGCCCCGCCGGGTCTGAAGACCCGGCCTACGCCTGAGCGCCGCGCGCCCCTCGTCCTTCGCCGTTTGCGCATCGCACCGCGCAAGACGCCGGGTCTGAAGACCCGGCCTACGCCTGAGCGCCGCGCGCCCCTCGTCCTTCGCCGTTTGCGGCATCGCACCGCGCAAGACGCCGGGTCTGAAGACCCGGCCTACGCCTGAGCGCCGCGCGCCCGTCGCCCCTCGCCCTTCGCGCATCGCACCGCGCCAGACGCCGGGTCTGAAGACCGGCCTACGCCTGAACGCCGCGCACCCGTCGCCCCTCGCCCTTCGCCACTCGGCATCGTACCGCGCCAGACGCCATCTCCGCTGGATCACTTCTCGCGCCGCCGCACGTGCAGTCGAACCGGCGTCCCCGCCAGTCCGAACGATTCCCGCAGCCGGTTCACCAGAAACCGCTCGTACGAGAAGTGAAAGGAGGTCGCGACGTTGGTGAAGAACACGAACGTCGGCGGCGCGACCGCCGTCTGCGCCGCGTACAGGATGCGCACTTCGCGCCGGCCCGGACTGGCCGGTGGATGGACGGCGGTGACGGCCTGCACGAATCGATTCAATTCCGCGGTCGGGATCCGGCGGTTGCGGGCCTCGCCGACCTTGTCGATCGTCTCGAGCAGCTTCGGCGTGCGCTCGCCGGTCAGCGCCGACAGGTGCAGCACCGGCGCATAGTCGAGAAACTTCAGCTGCCGGCGCAGCTTCTCGTCGAATTCCTTGACGAAGTCCGCGCCGCGCCCTTTCATCAGGTCCCACTTGTTCGCGGCGATGATCACACCGCTGCCCGCCTGGTCGGCCTCGCCCGCAATCGCCGCATCCTGATCGGTTGCCCCTTCCGTCGCGTCGACGACCAGCACGGCGACGTCCGCCTTCTCGATCGCACGGCGCGCGACCACGACGCTGATCGATTCGACCTGCCCGGAGCGCGCGACGCGTCCAGGTCGCCGGATGCCGGCCGTGTCGAGGATGCGGAAGGTGCGCTTGTGCCACTTCAACACGGCGTCGACGGTGTCGCGGGTCGTGCCCGGCACGTCGCTGACGATCGACCGCTCGGCGCGGAGCAGGCGGTTGAGGAGCGACGACTTGCCGACGTTCGGACGGCCCACGATCGCCACCTTCGTCTCCGGATCCGCGACGCCGGTGCGTCCGTCGCGGCGCCCCGCCGGCAGCCGCTGGACGATCTCGTCGAGCAGATCGCCGACGCCGTCGCCGTGCTCGGCGGCAATTTCGATCACCGGCTCGAAGCCAAGCCGGTAGAACTCGAGCGCCCGCCCGCGGGCGCGCCGATCGTCGGTCTTGTTCACGGCGAGCACCACCGGCGCGCTGACGCTGCGCAGCGCAGCCGCGATCTCTTCGTCGCCCGGGACGAGCCCTTCGCGGCCGTCGAGGACGAAGACCACGACGTCCGCCGCCGCAATCGCGCGGCGCCCGTGCTCCACCACGAGGGCGTGCAGCGGATCAGTGCTGGCCCCGAACATCCCGCCCGTATCGACGAGCGAGAACGGCGTGCCCTGCCATTCCGCGGGCTCAGCAATCGTGTCGCGCGTCGTCCCCGCCACCGGGGTCACGATTGCCCGGCGGGAGTCCGTGATTCGGTTGAAGAGGGTGGATTTCCCCACGTTTGGACGGCCGACCAGCACGACCGTGGGCCCGGATCGGGCCGTTTTCTGCGACATGTCGAAAACTCAGTTAGCCCCTGTCTTGACAGTGTAAGTAACAGAAGATATGCTAGTTAGACTTCCCCAGGAGCACGTAACCATGATCAAGGTCGACATCGTCAACGAGGTGTCGCGTGTCGCCGATATCACCAAGGTCAAGGCCGAGGTGGCGGTCGATGCCGTCTTCGAGGCGATGCGGTTGTCCATGCAGCGCGGCGAGCGAATCGAGCTGCGGGGTTTTGGCGTGTTCCAGGTGAAGCCGCGGAAGCGGGGCATCGGCCGCAACCCCCGCACCGGCAAGGAAGTGCGCATCCCGCCCGGACGCACCATCCGCTTCAAACCTGGCAAGGACCTGCAGAACATCGGAGGCTGATGTCCTCCTCCGGCGAGTTCCAGGCTTCCCGGGCCGGCTACGCCGCCGACCAGTACGAACCGGCGTACATGCCGCCGCCGCGGCCCCGCTTTCAGGGGCGCACCTGGCTGCACGTGCTGCTCTTCTTCCTCACGGTCGTCACCACGACGTTCGTCGGAACGTTTCATTATCTCGCGTTCATCAGCGACTTCGAGCGTTCGCGCGTCACCGTCGACGTCACGACGGCGCTGCTGAACGGGTTCTGGTACAGCGGCACGCTGCTCGCCGTCCTCGGCGCGCACGAGATGGGGCACTACCTGCTCTGCCGGCGCTACGACGTGGACGCGACGCTGCCCTACTTTATCCCGGCGCCGATACCGCTCACCGGCACGCTCGGCGCGGTCATCCGCATTCGTGAGGCGTTCCCGACGCGGACGGTGCTGTTCGACATCGGCGTCGCAGGCCCGATTGCCGGGTTCGTCGTGCTCGTGCCCGCGCTCTTCGTGGGCCTGCACATGTCGACGGTCGTGCCGAACCCGACGGAAGGGATGGGCCTCACGCTTGGCGAGCCGCTGCTCTTCAAGCTCGCCGCCTACGCGACGTTCGGCAGCCTGCCGAGCGGCTACACGATCAACATCCACCCGATGGTGTTTGCGGCGTGGTTCGGGATGCTGGCGACGGCGCTGAACCTGCTGCCGTTCGGCCAGCTGGATGGCGGGCACATCACCTACGCGACGCTCGGCCGGCTCTCGACGCCGATCTCGATCGCGACCGTGAGCTTCACGATCGTCATGACCGTCATCTCGCGCAGCTGGCTGTTCATGACGCTGATGATGCTGGCGATGCTGGTCATGCTCGGGCCGCGGCACCCCCGCGTCATCGACGAGTACGAGCCGCTCGCGCCGGGCCGTCGCGCGCTCGCGCTGTTCGCGCTCGTGATGCTCGTCCTCTGCTTCACCCCGGTGCCGATCGAACCGATGGAGTTCTT
>JABFWM010000169.1 GCA_013362195.1 Acidobacteriota bacterium | reverse complement strand
GCCCCACTCCGTACAGATGACCACGAGCAGCGCAATGAGGAGGATCGGCATGTGCCACAGTTCGCGCTCTTCCACGGTGGTGACGCCGCGGCCCGAGTATTTCAGGTCCTCGGGCAGCGACTGCAGCGCGTCGGCGGTGTAAAAGCGGCCGCCGGTTTCGTCGGCGATGCGCTTCAGCAGCGGCGCGTGCATGGCGGCATCGAAATACTCCGCATCGTCGGGGACGGCGCGCACGTGCGTCGTGGAGACGCCAATCGATTTTCCACCGCGCGTCGCTTCGAGCCTGGCTCGATACCAGCCGGGCTCGGCGGTCGGGAACGTCGCGCGATACTGCCCGCTGCGTTCGCCGGTCCACTGCAGGGGCACGTCGGCGGTCTTTCCCGACGGCGATGCGACGTGGGCCACGACCTGCGCGTCGTTCAACTCGACGAACCGCGGATCGACGACGTCGGCGGTCAACGTGACCGGCTGGCCCGGTTCGACGCGGTCCGTGAGCGTGCGCGATTCGACCGCGTCGGGCACGCCGTCGACCAGCCAGCGCAGCATCTGCCGCCAGAAGTTCTCGTGCGTCGGATCCTCGACCGGGATCGACGCGTGCATCTGCCACTGCCACGAATCGTGCACGGGAAACGCGATCGACTTGCCGCGCCCGTAGCGCTGAAACGCCAGCACGACGCGATCGCGGCGCCGCTCGTCGCTGCCGGCGAGCAGCACCGTGGCGCCTGGCTTGATCGCCTGGATCAGGTTCACCGCCGTCAACGGCGGCAGCGACTTCCAGCGCACGGCGGAGGCGTCCTCGGTGTCACCGAGCTGCGTGACCGCGTGCGCTTCGCCCGCCCGCGTCGGACGGACCTTCAGATGCGATGGCACTGGGGCCGCCGTGGCGCGCTCGATGACCACCGGCATGACCTCCGCGACGGCGGTGCCGGCGTAGCCCCCTTCCGCGAACGCGTGCGGCCCGCCGAGGAACAGCAGGCCGCCGCCACGCACGTCGACGAAGTCGGAGAGCATGCGCAGCTGATCGCCGGTGAACGCGCTGGCCTCCACGCTGCCCAGCACGATCGCGCGATAGGCGAACAGCTCCTCGCGCGTGCGCGGGAAGCCGGCGGCGAGCTCGACGCCGCCGGGATCGACGTCGAAGCGGTAGAACTTGTTGTCGGCGGTGCGCTGCAGCGTGACCAGCTGAAGGTTCGGGTCGTCGGCGATCGCCTGCCGCATGAACTTCATCTCGAAGCGCGGCTCTCCCTCGAAGTAGAGGATGCGCTCGCGGCGATCGCGAACGTCGATCTGCACGTCGCGCTGGTTGTTCTGGGTCACGACCTCGCCGGGCTGCGGCGCGATCTTGAGCGTGAACACCCGCGGCCCCGCTTCGGTGGCCGTGAAGCGCACGCGCACCGCGGCCGGATCGCCGTCGGCGGGCAGCTTGATCGGCTGCGAGCCGACGATGCGTCCGCCGTCCTCCACGTCCAGCGTGACGCTCTGCCCGGCGTAGCCGGTCTGCGTGACGATCGCGTCGACGAGCAGCGACGTCCCCTTGAGCGCCGTCCGCGGCGTGGACACGCGTCCGATCTGAATGTCGTGCGACAGCGTGTCCTGGCCGACGCCGACCGTGAACACCGGCAGCGCATCCGCCTTCGAGGCGAGCAGCGCGTCGGCCACCGAACCGTCGGTGGTGTCGGCGCCGTCGGTCACGAGCACCAGCCCTGACACCGGCAGGCCCGCGAGCTCCTGCCGCGCGCTGTCGATCGCGCCGGCGAGCCGCGTCTGAGTGCCGTTGAAGCTCAGATCGTTGCCCGACGCGACGCGCGCGCTCGACGTGGAGAAGCGGAACGTCCGGGTCAGGAACCGTTCCGACAGCGATCGCATCACCGCACTGTCGGGATTCGCGAAGGTCGCGCGCGCGAACGCGCCGCGCGTGCCGTTCGCGTCGGCGATCTGCATGCTGCGGGAATCGTCGATCAGGATGCCGAGCACGTTCTGCTGCGACACCGCGGCCTTGACGACGAGGACGGGACGACACAGGCAGAACAACAGCAGCGCGAGCGCCGTCAGCCGCAGCACCGCGAGCGCCGCGCGCTGGCGGTACTGCACGCGCGTCTGCAGCACGCGATAACTCACGAAGGCGATCGCCACCGCCGCGATGACGAGCGCCGCCGCGATCGGCGCCCCGGCCGGCGGAGAGAACCGGAAATCTCCCTGCTGGAAGACGATCGGGCGGTACTCGAAGAGGAATTGAAACAGCAATTCGAACACAGGGCTCCGCGGCGAATTGTACCCCTCTAAGACGCCGCGGACGGGCGCTTAGCTTACCCGCCCCGCGCCGGGTCGAAGATCGGGCCCGGGCGGATCGGCGCCGGGTCTGAAGACCCGGCCCGCATGTGACAGAGGTGCGGCCGCCTGCGTGTGACCGTTGAAGGCTCGTCACAGTCGACACAGGTGTGAACTCCCACGGCTTCCGTGAGGACGGCGCGCCTTCAGACCCGGTGTGTGAGCCGCGACGCAAACTGGACCGGCTGGGCTGTCTCGACCGTTCCAGATGTGCGCGCGGCGCTGCGATGGCCGACGCACGCACACAACGCCGCCTCACCCGAGCCCGCGAAGGACAGATCCGGACGATCGATCAGGCAGGCCGTGCGGTGCCACTCGCCCCTCGAGGCGTCCCTCGCTATGATGCCAGGATGCCTGCGAACGAAATGGAGCGATCGACGCGCGAGCGTGATGGGAGCGCGGCGGCGGCGAGCCGCGGTGGAGCGGCGGCGGCCGGGCGCCACAAACGATGGACGGCGGCGGCGGTGATCCTGGCTCTGGCGGCGACCGGCCTGACGGCGCGCGCCGGACGATCGACCGCGCAGAGCGCATCGGAGGACGCGCTGATCGAGCGCGCGCGCGGGATCCACGAGCGCGTGATGACGCTCGACACGCACAACGACATCAGCGTCGCGAACTTCACGCGTGAACGCAATTACACGCAGGATCTCGGCACTCAGGTGAACCTGCCGAAGATGTTCGCCGGCGGCCTCGACGCGTCCTTCTTCATCGTCTACGTCGGGCAGGATCGATCGGCGGACGCGTTCACGCCGGCGGGCTACGCCCGCGCCTACAAGGAAGCGATCGCCAAGTTCGACGCGATTCATCGCCTGTGCGAACAGATTGCGCCGGACAGGATCGGGCTGGCGCTGACGTCGGCGGACGCGCGGAGGATCTATGCATCCGGCCGCAAGGTCGCGTTCATCGGCGTCGAGAACGGCTATCCGATCGGCGAGGACCTCGGACGGATCAAGGAGTTCGCGGATCGTGGCGCGCGGTATCTGTCGCTCGCCCACAACGGCCACAGCCAGCTGTCCGATTCGAATACCGGCGAGACGGAGGGCTGGAAATGGAACGGGGTGTCGCCGCTCGGCCGGCGGGCGATTGTCGAACTGAACCGCCAGGGCGTGATGATCGACGTCTCGCATCCATCGAAGGCGTCGATGATGCAGACGCTGGAGATCAGCAAGGCGCCGATCATCGCGTCGCATTCCGCCGTCCGCGCCCTCGCGGACCACAGCCGCAACCTGGACGACGAGCAGCTGCGCGCGTTGAAGAAGAACGGCGGCGTCGCGCAGATCGTCGCGTTCAGCGCGTATGTGAAGACGGACTCGCCCGAACGGCGCCGGGCCCTCGATGCCGTGCGGAAACAGTTCAACCTGCCGCCCGGGACCCCGCTCGGCGGACGCGGCGGCCCCGGCGCGCGTGGCGGGGTGGCCGCAGGACAAGGTGACGCGCCGCGCGGATCCGGCGGCCGCAGCGGCGCCGCCGCTGCACTCAGCGACGAGCAGCGGGCCGCGCTGCAGCAGACGCTCGCCGACGTCGACGAGAAATTCCCGCCGCCGCCACGCGCCACGGTGAAGGACTTCGTCGCTCACCTCG
>JABFWM010000057.1 GCA_013362195.1 Acidobacteriota bacterium | reverse complement strand
CTCGGCGAGGAATATCAGAATCCCCTGATCGTCACCGGCACCGTGCTCTTCACGCCGCATCAGACGGCGGGGTTCGTCACGACGAATCGCGAGGTCTACGATTCGTTCGGGCGCCGCAGCGTGATCCCGGTGCGCACGTATCAGGAGCGCAAGGGCTTCATCCTCGAGCCGCGTTTCATCTTCATCGACGGCCGGACCGGCGCGACGCTGTATTCCGAGAAATTTCACGAAGAAGTGCTCTACAACGCGCAGCAGAACACGCCCGCGCTGTCGTCGTACTTCGAGCTGATGGATCGGCTGATGCCGAGCTTCCTCAGCACGCTCAGCGCGCAGAAGATCCGCGGCACGAGGGTGCTCCTCAAGTAGCCGCCACTGGCCGCAGGCCGGGTCTCGGATCCGGCTCCTCGATGGGCCTGAAGGCCGCGCCCGCATCCGGCGACCGCCTTCCCTAAGTCTTGAGCCGTGAGCCCTTTCCTGCTAATCTAGAGTTTTGCCTGCCCCATCAAGGAGACGGTAGAGGTGTTCGCAATCATTCAGAGCGGCGGCCGCCAGGTGAAGGTCGTCCCGGGCGGGGTCATCGAAGTCGACCACATCGATGCCAGCCCCGGCGACGAGGTCAGCATCGACCGCGTGCTGTTCCTTGAAAAGGACGGCGGCGAGGTGCTGGCGGGCGCCCCGTTCGTGGCCAACGTGAAGGTCCTCGGCGTCGTGGACGGCGAGTCGCGCGGTCCGAAGATCCGCGTCTTCAAGAAGAAGCGCCGTAAGGGCATGCGCCGCACCAGGGGGCATCGCAGCACCTTCACGCGCGTGCGCATCAAGGATATTCAGGTCTAACCATGGCTCATAAGAAAGGTCAGGGCAGCTCCCGCAACGGGCGCGACAGCAACTCGCAGCGCCTCGGGGTGAAGCGCTTCGACGGCAACATCGTCACCGGCGGATCGATTCTCGTGCGCCAGCGCGGACGCCGCTTCCGGCCCGGGCTGAACGTCGGCCTCGGCAAGGACGACACGCTCTTCGCGAAGATCGACGGGCGCGTGAAGTTCACGGATCACGGCGCGCGCGGCCGCGTCATCTCGGTCCATCCGCTCGAGGCGTAACGCCTGGCGTTGTACGCGTGGCGGGTCTGAAGACGGCGCGCCGGGACTGAGGCGAGGCCTCCATGTTTGTCGACGAGGCCGAGATCCACGTCGCCGCCGGGCACGGCGGCCGCGGCGCGATGAGCTTCCGGCGCGAGAAGTTCGTGCCGCGCGGCGGCCCGAACGGCGGCGACGGCGGTCCCGGCGGCCACGTCTACCTCGTCGCCAACCCCAATCTCAATACGCTCCTCAATTTTCGTTACCAGAAGATCTTTGAAGCCGGCCGCGGCGCGCACGGCGAGGGATCGAATCGCACCGGCCGCACCGGCGACGATGTGACGATCGATGTGCCGATCGGGACCGTCGTCTACGAGCGGCAGCCTGATGGCGAGTACGTTCAGGTCGCGGATCTCACGCGGTCCAGCGATCGTGTGCGGATCGCGAAGGGCGGACTCGGCGGGCGCGGCAACGCGACGTTCGCGACGTCGACCAACCGCGCGCCGCGGCGCGCGGAGCCGGGGCTGCCCGGCGAGGAAAAGGACCTTCGACTCCATCTGAAGCTGCTGGCGGACGTCGGGCTCGTCGGATATCCGAACGCCGGCAAGTCGACGCTCATCTCGCGCATCTCCGCCGCGAAGCCGAAGATCGCCGACTACCCGTTCACCACGCTTGCGCCGAACCTGGGCGTCGTCACCCTCGGCGACGATCGGACGTTCGTGGTCGCCGACGTCCCCGGCCTGATCGAGGGCGCTCATGAGGGTCACGGCCTCGGCCATCGGTTCCTGAGCCATCTCGAACGGACGAAGGTGCTCGTGCATCTCGTGGACGTCTCGTCCGCGTCCGGCCGCGATGCGGTCGATGATTTCGAGATCATCTCGCGCGAGCTGGCGCTGTTTCCAGGACGCGACGCGTCGGGCGAGCGGCTCGAGGACAAGCCGGTGATCGCCGCCGCCAACAAGATTGACGCGCTCGACGATCCGTCGCGCCTCGAGCGTCTCGCGGCGCATTTGCGGACGAAGGGGATTCCGCTCTACCCTGTGTCTGCAGCGACTGGAGAAGGCCTGCCCGCGCTTCTCGAGGCGATCTGGACGCAGGTGCGCGCGCGACAAACCGTGAACATGGAGCCCGAGACGCCAGACCTCGCTCCGCGGCCCTCCGATCGCGTGTGACCGCACGACTCGGCATTCTTGGCGGCACGCTCGATCCCATTCACTGCGGCCACCTCGAGGCGGCGCGCGCCGCACGCGAGGCGCTGCAGCTGACCGACGTGCTCGTCCTGCCGTCACGGGTGCCGCCGCATCGCGCCATCCAGCCGGTTGCGTCTCCGTTCCATCGGTTTGCGATGGCCGCGCTGGCGGTCAACGGCCTCGCGGGGATGCGCGCGAGCGATGCCGAGCTTGGCATCAGCGGCCCTTCCTACACCGCCGATACGCTCGATCGCCTTCGCGAGGAGGGGACGGACCCCGCGCAGATTTTTTTCATCACGGGGGCGGACGCGTTTGCGGAAATCGCGACGTGGCACCGCTATCCCGAGGTACTCGACCTCGCGCACTTCGTCGTGGTCTCGCGGCCCGGGCACGCGATCGATGCGATGGCACGCCGGCTGCCAGCGCTGGCCTCGCGCATGCGCGCAATCGATCCGCCCGCCGGCCGTCACCGCGAATCGCTGCGCGAACCATCGATTCTCCTGATCGATGCGAACACTCCGGATGTGTCGTCGACCACCGTTCGCGATCGGCTGCGGAGCGGCGAGTCGATCAGCGGGCTCGTTCCGGCGGCGGTCGAACGGCACATCCGTCAGCACGGACTTTACGGCGTCACCGTCCGCAGAGAGGCGGACCTGACAGCGGCAGATCAGTTGCATGGCAAAGACTGACAAGCGGCGTACCACGACGGGCCGCAAGCGGCTCACCGGCGATATCGCCAGGGCGGTTCGCGCGGCGCTCGAGAAGAAGGCACAGGACGTGGTCGTCCTCGATCTGCGGCACACGCCCGCGTTCACCGATTTCTTTCTTCTCTGTTCGGGACAGAACGCGCGGCAGGTGCACGCGATCGCCGACGCCGTCGAAGAGGCGCTCAAAACCGCGAAAGTCCGTCCCGCGCACATCGAAGGGTACGACCGCGCCGAGTGGGTGTTGATGGATTACTTCACCTTCATCGTGCACATCTTCACGCCGCAGACGCGCGCCTTCTACTCGCTGGAACGGCTGTGGGGAGACGCCGAGCGCATCGAGGTATCCGACGACCCGAAGAACGACGCGGGAGGCACGGCACGGCCGTGACGCGGGCGGGGCTCGTCGCACGCAGCCCCGCGATGCGGGACATCCTCGAGCAGGTCCGCCGCATCGCGCAGGCCGACGCCACCGTGCTCATCACCGGCGAAACCGGGGTCGGCAAGGACGCGCTCGCGATGGCGATTCACGCGTCCGGCCCCCGGCGTCCGCAACCCTTCATCAAAATCGACTGTCCCAGCCTGCCGCAGAATCTCGTCGAAGCGGAGCTGTTCGGGCACGAGCGCGGGGCGTTCACCGATGCCACGATCGCGCGGGCCGGCCGCTTCGAGGTCGCGGGGCGCGGGACGGTGTACCTCGACGGCGTGACCGAGCTGCCCCTCGACAGCCAGGCGAAGCTCCTGCGCCTCGTCGAGGAAAAGCGCGCGGAGCGGCTCGGCGCGACGACCTCGTACGCACTGCAGGCGCGGGTGATTGCCTCGGCCGGGGCGGGACTCGAAGGACGCGTCCGCAACGGCGAGTTCCGCGAAGACCTGTACCACCGTCTCCGCGTCCTGCCGTTGCACATTCCGCCGCTGCGCGATCGCCGCGGCGACATCGTGCC
>JABFWM010000030.1 GCA_013362195.1 Acidobacteriota bacterium | reverse complement strand
CTAAAGGCGGAAGCTACGGGGCTGATGGTGCGGATTCCGTAGCTTCCGGCTTCAGCCGGAAGGACGGGCCGGCCTGCGGCGTGGACGACGGGGAAGGCGATTACCTGAATTGCCCGTTCACCAAAGAGGAGTACGAGCGCTTCTACGACGCGCTCATGACGGCGGAGAAGGCGCCGCTCCATGACTTCGACCAGGCGAAGTTCTTCGAGGGCTGCCTGCCGATCGAGGTGATGGCCGCGCGCGGCGTCGACACGCTGCGGTTCGGACCGATGAAGCCGGTCGGACTCCCCGATCCGCGCACCGGCCGCGACGCCTATGCCGTCGTCCAGCTTCGCCAGGACAACATTGCCGGCGATCATTTCAGTCTCGTCGGCTTTCAGACGCAGATGAAGTGGGGCGAACAGGCGCGCGTGCTGCGCCTCATTCCGGGGCTCGAGCGGGCGGAGTTCGTCCGCTTCGGCATGATCCACCGCAACACCTACGTGAATTCGCCGACCGTCCTCCTCGACACGTGGCAGACGCGGATGCGCGAGGATCTCCTGTTCGCGGGGCAGATGTCGGGGGTCGAGGGGTACGTCGAATCGGCGGCGTCGGGCCTGATTGCCGGACGCAATGCCGCCGCGCTCGCGCGGGGCGACGCCCCGGCCGCGCCGCCGCGCACGACGGCGATCGGCGCCCTGGGCTACTACGTCTCGCATGCCGATCCGAAACACTACGTGCCGTCCAACATTGCGTTCGGACTGCTTCCGCCGCTCGACAGGGCACCGAGGAAGAAAGCGGATCGCAAGGTGGCCGTCTCGGAGCGCGCGCTGAGAGACCTCGATCAGTGGTTAGAGAGCACCTCAAAGACTTTCTCGAACACCTCCGCCTGAACGAGAACGCGTCCGTGCACACGGTGCGCGCCTACGACAGCGACCTCTCGCAATATCTCGACTTTCTCGGCGCTCATCTCGATCGGCGCGTCTCGGAGCTCACGCCGGCGGACCTGGATCACCTGAACGCGCGCGCCTTCCTCGGGGACCTGCACCGCCGCGGCAATTCGAAGGCGTCCGCCGCGCGGAAGCTGTCCGCGATCCGCGCATTCGGCCGCTACCTGCGGCGCGAAGGACTGCTCGACACGGACCCCGCGGCGCTCGTCGGCACGCCGAAACGCGAGCAGAGGATCCCGGCCCACCTCGCCGTCGACGAGATGTCGTAGCTGCTGGAGATGCCGGACACGACCGATCCGCTCGGCCGCCGCGACAAGGCGATCCTCGAGCTGTTCTACGCGTCAGGCTTGCGTCTGAGCGAGCTCGTCGGCCTCGACCTCGACGACGTCAACCTCTCCGCGCGCGTCGTCCGGGTGCTCGGCAAGGGGCGCAAAGAACGGATTGTTCCGTTCAATCGCACGGCCGCCGACGCGTTGCGCGCCTGGCTGGCCGACCGCGAGCAGTTCCGCAGTCAACGGGCGCAGGCCCCGGCGGTGCGATTACGTCCGCGTGCGACCGCGGAGCCGGTGTTCCTCAATTACAAAGGAGGACGCCTCTCGACGCGCAGCGTGGACAAGCTGGTGCGACGCTACGTGGCCGCGTGCTCCACACGGTTCGGCATCAGCCCGCATGCCTTGCGCCATTCCTTCGCTACCCACCTGCTCGAGGCCGGCGCGGACCTTCGCGCGATTCAGGAGCTGCTCGGACACGCGCGCCTCAGCACGACGCAGCGCTACACGCACGTGAACGCCGCGCAGCTCCTCGAGAGCTACCGGAAAGCGCATCCCAAGGCCTGACGAAACTCGTCACTTGACGCCGGGGACGAGGCGCAGCATTATGTCCTCCCCAAAAAATCGGGCCGCGGGAGACGACGATGCGCAGGTGGCTGCGAGGTGCATTCGTGGTTGGATGGCTGGTTCTGCCGGCCGGTGTCGCGACCGCCCAGCCGCCGCCGCTGCTTCCCTCGACGCCGCTGGTCATTCCGGACAGTCGTCCGCTTCAGCTCTCGTTCGACCAGGCGGCGGAGCTGGCGCGCTGGATCGACGCGATGGTCAAGTGGCAGCACGCCGAGAAGCGCTGGCCGAACCAGCCCGCGCACGATGCCTACGGACGCATCGTCCGGCGCCAGCCGCGACCGGAGGCGCCTTCGTGGCTCGAACCGACCTGCGCGGCGCATGACGAGGCGGCGCTCGCTTCGACACCCGCCCTCGCGCAGGCCTGCCGGCTGCTCGCCGGCCTTGCCGCGGATCCGCAGGCTGAAGTGATCCAGCAGCAGACGCAGACGGCGCGCGCCGACAAGGAAAAGCTGATCAAAGGATCGTTCCTGTCGCGCGTACACCTGGACGGCCTCTGGTCGACGACGTCCTCCGACGTGCGGTTCTACGGACTGGTTGGATCGCACATCAGTCTCGTCGACGTCGGCCGCGTGCAGTTCTTCGGCCCTCCGGGCGTGCTGCTCCTGTCGATGCCGAACGGCAAGGGCTCGCGCGAGATCCGCGTCGGCTACACGTGGGGGATGAGCGTGCGTCTGGCCGACATCACGCTGTTCGGCGCACACAAGAACGCGACGCTTTTTCTGAGCGTCGCGAAGTGCTGGACGGTGGGAAGCAACCTCGATCGGCTGGGAACCGGCGGCTTCGACATTGCCGGTCTGTCGATTGCTCCACGCAACAAGCATCGACAGTAAAGGGCTCAGGACTCAGGGCTCAGGGCTCAGGACTCACGGCTCAGGGCTAAGACTCAGGGCTCAGGACCTGAGTCTTGAGCCTTGAGCCTTCTGAGTCGTTACGCGGGCTGCGGCTCGCTGACCCGGCGTCCGCGCGGGTACTCGATCGCGAGCGTCTTGATCTTGTAGTTCATCACGCGCGGGCTGATCGCGAGCAGCTCCGCGGCGTCCTTCTGGACCCAGTTCGACATCTTCAGCGCCTCGATGAGCGCCTGGCGCTCGATCTCCTCGAGCGGGATGCCGGTCGGCGGGATCTTGACCACCGGACTGCCGTCGCCGGTGGGGGTGGTCGTCGACAGTTCGCCCAGCCGGAGATCCGCGTTCGAGAGGTGCGGACCCTCGGTCAGCAACACCGCCCGCTCGATCGCGTTTTCGAGCTCGCGGATGTTGCCGGGCCAGTTGTATCGCATCAACAGCTTGAGCGCGTCGGGCGACAGGCCGTCCACTTTCTTCTTCAGCTCGCCGGCGAAACGGCGCAGGAAGAAGTTCGCGAGCTGGGAAATGTCTTCCTTGCGCTCGCGCAGCGGCGGCATGTCGATCGAGACGACGTTCAACCGGTAATAGAGGTCCTCGCGGAACTGGCCGGTCGCGACCATCTGCGGCAGGTTCCGGTTCGTCGCGGTGATGACGCGCACATCGACGCGGAGCGTGCGCGTGCCGCCGAGGCGCTCGAACTCGTGCTCCTGAAGGACGCGCAGGATCTTCGCCTGCGTGTTCGCGCTCATGTCGCCGACCTCGTCGAGAAACAGCGTACCGCCGTCTGCCTGTTCGAAGCGGCCGACGCGCTGTTTATCGGCGCCGGTGAAGGCGCCTTTCTCGTGGCCGAAGAGTTCGGACTCGAGCAGGTTCTCCTGAAGCGCCGCGCAGTTCACTTTCACGAAGTTGCGGCCGGCGCGCAGCGAGTTGTGGTGGATCGCGCCCGCGATCAGCTCCTTGCCGGTGCCCGTCTCGCCGCGAATGAGGACCGTCGTATTGCTCTTCGCGACCTTCTTGACGATCGCGAGCACCGACTGCAGCGCGCCGCTCGCGCCGACGATGCGGTCGAAGTCGTAGATGTCCTGCTGGGTGTGGCGCAGGTATTCGATTTCGTGCTTGAGGCGGCGGTGCTCGATGGCCTTTTCGACCTTGAGCTCCATCTCCTCGATCTCGAACGGCTTCTGCACGTAGTCGAAGGCGCCGATCTTCATCGCTTCGACCGCGGTGTGCACCGACCCGAACGCCGTCATCAGAATCACGGCGGTCGTGGGGTGGAGCGATTTCGCCGTCCTCAGCACGTCGAGGCCGTCGCTGCCGCCCATCTTCAAATCGCTCAACACGACGTCATATTGCCCTTCGTGCAGCTTCTCGATGGCGACATTGCCGTTCGGCGCTTCGTCCACTTCATGTCGCGCGTCCGACAACGCCCGCACGATGCCTCGCCGCAGCGAGTCGTGATCGTCGGCGACCAGAATCCGTCCCATAAGTCCTCTCCCCTGTTGCCTATCCAAACAGCTCGTGCTGGCTCTTTACCGGCAGCGTGACGCGGAACAGCGTGCCTCCGCCGGGCCGCGTGCCGACGTCGATGCGGCCATCGTGCGCATCGACGATCTTTCGAACGATGGCGAGTCCCAGCCCCGAGCCCTGCGGCTTGGTCGTGAAGAAAGGGCTGAAGATGCGATCCATGACCTCGGGCGGCACGCCGGGTCCGTTGTCGGCCACGGCGATCTGCACCATCGGGCCGGCGTGGTCCACGCCCGGTGCGGGCTCTTCCCCCGCCAGCGCCGCGGCCACGATTTCCACGTCGCCGACCCCACCGGTCATCGCTTCGAAGGCGTTCGTCACCAGGTTGGTGAAGATCTGCCGCAGCTGGTGCGGGTCTCCCTGGATCGGCGGCAGGTCGTCCGGCAGCGACACGCGCACCTGGACCTGCCCCTTCGCCACGTGGCTCTCCGCCAGGGAAATCGCGTCGCGCACGACGTCCGCGAGCGCGATGTGTTCCACCTGCAGCCGGATCGGCCTGACGAAATCGAGCACCTCGAGGACGATCGTGTTGGCCATCTTCGCTTCCTTGATGATGTCGGCGAGGATGACCTGCGCGTCGGTCGAGTCGACGAGCTGCCGCTTGAGAATGCCCGCCATCACCTCGATCCCGGCGAGCGGGTTCTTCACTTCGTGCGCGATCGCGGCGGCCATTTCACCGAGCGCCGCGAGCCGATCGCGCAGGCGCTCCCGTTCTTCGAGCTGCTCGACGCGCGTCAGGTCCTTGAAGAAGAGCGTGGCGCCGGCGACCCGGCCGCGGGCATCGCGGACGTGCGACAGCGTGTAGCCGATCACCTTGCTCGTGCGCTTCAGCCGCAACTCGGCCCGATTCGGCAGGTGCGACACCTCGAAGGCGCTCGCCAGGATGCGAGAGACATCGGGGACGTCCTTCAACACTTCCGAGAAGGGGCGGCCGATTTCAGCCGTCTGCGGCTTGAGTCCGAGGATGCGATACGCGATCTCGTTCATGACCGCGATCCGTCCGTCGCGCGTGATCGCGACGACGCCGTTGCGGAGGTTCCAGACCAGGTCGCGGTAGTACCCCTCCGGCACGACGGCGGCGTCGGTGGATTTGGCAGCTGCACGCTTGCCCGCGCGCGAGGCGGCGGGCTTGCGGCGGACGCTTGTGGCTTTGGTCGGCATGGCGTCAGCCTCGAAGCCTGGGAGAGGCCCGGGTGACAAGATTGTAATTGGCGCGTTACGTCGAGCCAAGCTCTTATGCATGTTGCAGATATCGCAAAGCGGATCGTCCACCGGGCGTGGCTGCCGCCAACCACCAGTACGCAGCCATTGCCTGT
Source organism: Acidobacteriota bacterium (assembly GCA_013362195.1). Taxonomy (GTDB): domain Bacteria; phylum Acidobacteriota; class Vicinamibacteria; order Vicinamibacterales; family 2-12-FULL-66-21; genus QHWT01. The sequence continues at coordinate 8,574 of JABFWM010000030.1, read as the reverse complement.
CGGGGGATCCCAGCCTGGCTATCAGGGGCAAAGGACGTGCCCCTCCGCAGTAACGAGCGAATCTGCGAAATTGTGTGGAAATTGGCGGGGAATATAGAAGGACGCCCTGATGGGCTGCTAACAGATCTGATGCACGATTACACTTCTGTCTCCGATTGGAGCAGTTCCCACTGGTGCATCAGGTCCCCGACTTCCCACATCAGCGACTGATGCCGATCGATGACCGGCTTGGCCTCCGCGTGATTCTCGTAGAACCCGGGGGCTGACATCGCCGACTCGAGGTCCCTGATGGCCTGTTCACGCTCCGCGATGCGCGTCTCCAGATCCTGGATGCGACGTTGACGTGATTCGGCGTGGCGGCGCGCGCGCCGCTGCTCGGCGTCGCTCCGTTTCTTCTCTTCGTAGGAGACGGGCTGCGGCTTCGCCGCACTGCCTTGCCCGGTCGGCGGCGCCACGGGTTTCGCCGCCGGCGGCGTGCGCTGGTCGCCGCGCGATTTCGGCGACGCCGGTGATGAGGCCGCCACGGCCGCGTCCCCGGTCGCGCGGAGCAGCTCCGCGCGGCTTTTCTTGCTCCAGAGGAACTCTTCGTACCGGCCGGGATAGACGATCGCGCCGCCGCCACCGATGTCGATGACTTTGTTCGCGAGCTTGTCGACGAAGTAGCGATCGTGCGACACGAAGATCAGGGTGCCGCCGAAATCTTCGAGAGCTTCGAGCAGTACGTCCTTCGAGTCGAGGTCGAGATGGTTGGTCGGCTCGTCGAGGAGGAGCGTGTTGGCCGGCCGCAGCAGCATTCGCGCCACCGCCAGCCGCGTGCGTTCGCCGCCCGACAGCACCCGGACGGGCTTTTCGATGTCGTCGCCCGAAAAGAGGAACCCACCCAGGATCGTGCGGATCTGCGGGACCATGTGAATGGGGGAGTCTCCCGCGAGCGTCTGGTACACCGTCAGCGTCGGATCGAGGCGCGACGCCTCGTCCTGGGCGAAATACTGCATCACGACCTGGTGCCCTTCCGTCCGGCTTCCGGCATCCGGCGCTTCCACGCCTGTCAGCATCCGCATCAACGTCGACTTGCCGGCGCCGTTCGGCCCCAGCAGCGCGATGCGGTCGCCGCGTTCGATATGCAGGTTGACGTCGTTGAACACGCGCTGCGCGCCGTACGCCTTGCGCAGGTGCGCCAGTTCGAGCACCATGCGGCCGCTCTTCTGGCACTGCGGGAAGTGGAAGTGCACGCGCTTGCGCTCAGGCGGAACCTCGATCCGGACGATCTTGTCGAGCATCTTGATCCGGCTCTGCACCTGGGCCGCCTTCGTGGCCTGGTAGCGAAACCGGTTGATGAAGGCGCGCATGCGTTCCAGCTCTTCATCCTGCTCGTGCTTCTGCTGACGCAGCCGCTCCATCCGTGCGTCGCGTTCGCGGACGTAGGTAGAGTAGTTGCCGACATAGTCGGTCAGCGTTCGCATCCCAATCTCGGTGATGCGCGTCACGACCGCATCGAGGAAAAAGCGATCGTGCGAAACGAGGATGACGGCGTGGGGGTAGGCGGTCAGGTATTCCTCGAGCCAGTTGCGGGCGTCCAGATCGAGATGGTTCGTGGGCTCGTCGAGGAGCAGGAGACCGGGCCGTCCGAGCAGCAGACGCGCGAGCGCGATGCGCATCTGCCAGCCGCCTGAGAACGTCTCCGTCGGTTTGTCGAGGTCCGCTTCGGAGAAGCCGAGGCCGCGCAGCACCTGCGTGACCTTGAGATCGATGCTGTAGCCCTCGCCGCGCTTGAACGCCTCCTGGAGCTCCGAGTACCGCGTGAGCATCGCTTCGTGCTCCGCCTGCGACGCCTCGTCGTGGCCGAGCCGATCTTCCAGCTGCGCGATCTCGTCGCGCATCTCCAGGAGCGGCCTGAAGGCAAGCGCCGCCTCCTGACGCAAGGTGCGGCCGCTGTGCGTCAGGCCGTCCTGCCGCAGATAGCCGATTGTGAGCGCCGTCGGCTTGACGACGACGCCGGAGTCGGGCTCGTCGAGGCCTGCAAGCATTCGGAGCAGGGTCGTTTTGCCGGCGCCGTTGGGGCCGCTGAGACCGACGCGTTCGCGGTCATCGATCTGCCAGGTGACGTTGTCGAGCAGCACCCGGTCGCCGAACGATTTGCTGAGGGCGGAAAGCTGGATCAAGGAAGTGGTGGTCGGCGGCGGCGCGGCCGAGCAGTTGCGCCAAACCGCGCACTTTCAACCGGTTAGAGCCGCACAGTAGTGCGATTTTAACACACGGGCGCACGCCGCGCGCGGCCGTGCAGAGCCCGTCCATAACCGCGGCCGCCGATCGGTCCCGCCCGTTTCTGGCTGCAAATGCGCGCTTCTGGTCCATCGCGCCGTGTCGTTCAAGACCTAGGAGAACGGCCGGCACGCCTCTAGGATCACCGGACCCCAGCAATGCGCACGCTCCCTGCGATCCTCGCGTCCGCCGCCGCCATCGTCGTCTGCGTCGCCGCGCCGGTGCGAGCCGGCGCCACCGCGACCGCATCGGTGACGGTCAGCGTCGATGTGGCGTCGCGCACGTCACTGAGAGTGTCGACTGACGTGCTGCAGTTCGATGGTGCCGGAACGGGCGCGCCGGCAACGGCGGCCGTCGAATTCAGCGCCGGCGCCCGCGTGCCGCGCGGCGGCGACGTGATGCTCACGGTCGAGCCGCAGCGATCGATGGCGGACGGCGCGGCCGGCGTCGAACCCTCGATCACCTTCGAGGGCGAGGGCGACGGCACCGTCGCGGGCGTGCTGAGCGGCACGCCGGTGGTCGCGGGCCGCTGGCAGGGCAGCGGCCTGAGGCACGGCCGCGTCCGGTTCACCCTGCACGCCGACAGCGTCGGCAGCTACGTGGTCCCGGTCAGGTTCGTGCTGAGCACGCCGTAGCGACCGGCGACGCGCTACGGCGGCGGACGAAGCGTCTCAGTTCCCCCGCGTCACCCACAACTTGATGCCGAGTTGCGCCTCGAGACGCGTGGCGACGCGCCCCGCGGCCGCGCGCGTTGAATACTGGCCCACCCGTACGCGGTACGGATCCCGGGGCGTACCGGGTGACGGCGGCAGCAGATAGGCAGCGAAGCCGAGCGCTTTGAGGTCCTCCACCATCGCGCGTGCGCGTGCGGCGTCTGTCAGGGCGGCGACCTGCACCGTGTAGGTGATCGTCGGGCGTTTCGCGGCGGCCGTGCTCTTTGCGGCGGGCGCAGCAGGAGCGGAGCGAGCGCCGGGCGGCGCCGCGCCGCCACCGCCCCGCGGCGGAAACACTTTTCGTACTTCAGGCCGCTTCTCGATCGACACGAGGTACACGAGCTCGGTCTGCGGCTGCGCGCGGGTGATCGCGAGGGGCCGTTCCGCGGCGCCGACAATGACCGATCCTTCGGGCAGCGACTCGCGCAGCAACTCGATCCGGTGATCGCCGCTGCGGACGCTGTCGAACCGGAACGCGCCTTTGCGCACGCGTTCCGATCGCTGTCCGCCGTCGAGCGTCAGCACCGCGCCATCGATCGGCGGCTCGCCGGGATCGAGCTGGCCGTTCCGGTTGGCGTCTTCGATCACGCGGCCGCGGATCGCACCGAGCGGAAGCAGTCCGAACGCCACGCGACGCGTATCGCCGCGCAGCAGTTCGACCGTGACATCGCTGGCCGCCGGCGGATCGAAATCGACCGGCAGCGCGTTCAGATCGAGGCGCACGTGTTCGGTCCCCGCGGGAACGTTCAGGAACGCGAACTGCCCGTCGCGCGCGGTCGTGACATGCGAGAGCGATCCGAGCGCCACCGGAATGCCGGCGAGCGTCTCTTCACCCGGGTCCGGCTGACCGTTTCCGTTCCAGTCGGCGAAGACGCTGCCGAGCACCGATCCCGTGCCGCGGGCGGCGCGCGCACCGACAGACGTCGCGCTCGCGACCCGCACCGACCCGGTCGGAATGTTGTGGACGATGCGCAGCGTCGAACGTGTGAGCCAGCCGTTGCCCTCCGACGGCAGTCCCATCGGCGCGCGGTCCACGTACACGTTGAGTCCGACGGTGGTGTGAGTCGTGATCTGCCCATTGAGCCCGACGTTCAACGCATTGCGCGGCGCCATCAGTCCGCTGAGCAGATCGCGGTTGCGGCTGGCGGTGCCTTCGACGCGCAACCACAGGGCCTGGCGGAACACCTGCTGCTGACCGCCGCCGCTGATCTGGAGGTACGTGGTGCCTTCGCCGGATTTCGCGTGCTGCGTCGTCAACGTCGCCACCCCGAACAGCTGCGTGCGCTGCGAGACGGTGGCGAACACCTGCCCGGCGCTGTCGTGCTGCGTGAAGGTCGACGTGGCGAACGCCGAATCGATGTTTTCGCGGCGGGTGTAGCGGGCGAAGGCGGTCACGCCGTGCACGGTAGACTGCCACTCGGCGGAGATCACGCCGGTGTCGCTCGTGGTCCGGGAGAGCCGCGCCTCCGCGAGCGGCGACACGACCGGATGCGAGACGCGGCCTCCATCCTCGACGCGCAGGCTGAAGAGAGATCGCGTCCCGGCGCGCAGGCGTACCCCGCCGAATCCGCGATCCGCCTCGCCGCGCGGCCGCAGCAGCGAGGTGCCCGCAGCATTGATGTTGGTGTCGATCGATTCCCAGCCGCCGAACAGGCGGACTCGCGGGAGCACGTCGTACTCGGCGGCCGCGAACAGGCCCTGCCGATCCTGCAGCGACGCGTTGAGTACCGGCAGTTCGCCGGGCGAGAAGCGCGACGCGTTCACCTGCACCCAGCCGCGGGCGAGGAGCACGTGTGCGCCGGCGAGATAGGACGCGTCGCTCTTCCACGTCCGCGTTCCGGTGGCGCGGTAGCGCACGAATGCGCTGTCGCCGACGAGCTGCACCGATGGCGTGAGGGCGAAGCGCGCCCCGCCGCCCGCCTCCTCGCTGCCGTCGATCGTGCGCGTGAATTCTTTGACGTCCCACGTGCGGACGCGGGCGATGCGTCCATTGAGCTGCAGCCGCGGGGTGTCCTGCACGCGCGTGCGAACGATCGCGAGCGACTGTCCGAGCGTATCCGGATCGGTGCCGAAGATGTTCCGCCACGCGCTCGAGCGGCCGCCGATCACCTGGGTCGTCGTGCGCGGCGTTCGCGCCGTGGCCGCGCCGCCGCTGAAGGTGATCGAGGCGGCGCTGAGATTCGAGAACTGATAATCGGCCAGCGCGGGACCGGTGTAGAGATCGCCCGCTTCCAGCGTCCAGGTCGCGCCGTGCGCCCTGGCGTCGCGGACGGCCAGGAACGTCCGACCGAGATGCATCAGATCGCCGCGGCGCGTGCCCCGCACTTCCATCTGGAGCTGCCCGAACTGCGAGCCGGGCTGCAGCAGCGACACGCCGAAGTCGGGCTCGAAACCGGACTCCGTGCCTTTCCGCAGCCCGTCGCCCTGGATCAGTTGCGTTTCGGTGGAGAGCTGGATGGACCCTTGTTGCTGACCGGCGGCAGCTGTCGATGCGGCCAGCGCCGCCATCAACGAAGCGGTCAGCGCGCGCACGCGCTCAGGACACCTTCAGCGTGGTCTCGCCAACGATCAACGCCGGCAGTCCGGCGTCGATCTTGACTTCCACGCGATACTCACCCGGCGGCGGCGACGGCTTGTCGGCATTGACCGCCGGAATGGCAATCTCGCGTTCCGACTCCGGCAGCACCGGCACGTCCGGCACCACGGACTCGCTCACCGCCGCGCCGCTTTTGTCATAGAGCGTGAGCGTGCCGCGCGTGCGGACGGTGCGCCGGCTCGTGTTCTTCAGCACCGCGACGATCTGGGGCGGTTGTCCGGGCGTGACGCGCGATCGCAGATCGGTCAGTTCCACGGCGGCCGGCGGCTCGCCGACGTTGGCGTAGATGAGCGTGGCGATGCGGCTCCTCACGGCCATCGTGCGGGCCGCGACGGCGCCGCCCGACGCCGGACCAAATTCGAACAGGATGCTGGTGCGATACCCGGCGGGCTCCGTATCGGCGGGAATCGCCAGCGTGAAGCGGACGGTGCCTTCTTTCCCCGCCTCGATCACCTGTTCGGGCGGCGCGAGGCGAATCCACGCCGTCGCGGAATACCGCGCATTTTCCGCTTCCACGAACTGCGGCGACCCGTCACGCGCCAGATGCCAATCCGAGAGCGTCGCGCGCACGCGTACCGGCTCCGTGCCGGTGTTGTTCACCGTTATGGCCTGGGTGGTGCTGCCACCCGGCGCGGACTTCAGTTCGACGCGCAGGGGCGAGACTTCGACGGACGTCTGCGCCGACAGCGGCGCCGCCATCACCAGCACCGCCGACGCCGTCACGGCGCGGAGAGCGTGAACACGAGCGTTTGCGTGTAGGTGCCGGCGTTGTAGTTCCATGAGTTCGCCAGTCGAAACGTGACGGATCCGTTCTGGGTCGGGTTGACGGTCCCGGCTCCGGAAGCCATCCGCTGTGCCACGGTGCGACTCACGGTGCCATTCTGAAACGGCGGCACCGGGGTCGCGGTCCAGGTAACGCTCGTAATATCGACCGTATCGCTGCCCGACATGAGGTCTCCGTTGGCCAGGACGGTCAGTTGCCAGGGTCCCAGGCTCTGACGGATGCGAATGCCGACCACCACCGGGGCCGCGGCGATCGTCGGGCTGACGTCGGGATCGGCCGACGGAAAGACGATCGCGGCGGGCGAAACGGAGAGCTCGAGGCGCTGCGCGGCGGCGCTCGCCGGCCACACCAGCACAAGCGCGGCGGCGGCGGCGCGCAGCCCGTCACACGGACGGATGCCGACCATCCCACGCGCGTGAAACAGGAGGAGGCGGCGCAACGCTCGCGCGGACCGAGTCGTCATGGGGCCGTCAAGGTGTACACGAGCGACGCCGTATAGGTGCCCGTCGCGTAACTCCACAGGTTCCGAAACAGCAGCTGCTGCGTGCCGGCGTAGGTCCCGGACCCCGTCCACTGACCGACCATGACGGGCGTCGTGGCGCTGAGCGCACCGGACACGAAGCCGGCGCCAGTTGCCGTCCACGTGATCGCGGAGGCGGTGATTACCTGTACGCCGGACCGGAGGTTGTCGCTCGAAGCGACGGTGAGGACGACCTGCGCCCCCGCCGTGGCCCGGCTCTTGGCGATGATGGTGATCGGGCCACCGAGCGCTGGAACCTGCGCGACGATGTCGGGGTCGGCGTCCGGGAACGACACGCTGGAAGTGGAGAGCGTCAGCTTGGCGAGCGGCCTGATGTCGGCGGAAAGGGTGGCGGTCGACGTCTGGGCCACCGCCGGCCAGGCGGCGGTCCAGACGACGAGAGCGAGCAGGATGGCGCGAACCGCGAACATGACCGGGCGGACAGCTCCGGTCAGCTTATCGGTTACGGCGCGGTCAGCGTGTAGGTGACGGTCGTGCTGTAGCCGCCGGTGTTGTAGCTCCACGAGTTGGCCAGCGTATAGGTCTGGGTGCCGGTCTGGTTGCCCGAGCCGGTCCACGATCCCACCGAGACCGCCGTGGTGCTCATCGTTCCGGGGGTCACGAAGTTCGTGCCCGTCGACGTCCATTTCAGCGCCGCGATGCCGATGGTGCCGCCCGTGCCCGTCATGTCGGGCGCGGAGACCGTCAGCGTGACGGTACCGGCCGCGGTGGTGCGGGCCTTGACGTCAACCGATAACGCCGAGGCCGTCAGCACGGCCGACGTGTCGGGATCGGCATCCGCGAAGGTGAGGGCATTGGTCCCGAGCGTCAGCTTCGCGCGCGCGTTGACGGTCGTGCTGACGGTGACCGTTTTGCTGTCCGTGGTCTGCGCGAAGGCCGGCGCTGAAAGAAAGAGCGCCGCCGCCGCTGCCGCTGCTGTCCAGACTGCCTTCTTCATGACTCGCTCCATCTGCGCTTCCGCGTCGCGGAAGGTTGGTTACGCCGAGGTCGCCGAAAACGCGCGCTGGCGCTCGAGCCACTGGTCGAGATCCGCGCGCCGAAACCGCCACTGCCGTCCGATGCGGACGGCCGGGAGTTCGCCGCTGCGAATCAACCGGTAAATCGTCCGCGGAGTGATCTTCAAATAGCTGAGGACCTCCTCGGTGGTAAGAAACGCCTCGAGCTCACGAGCGGTGTTGCTGAACATTGCGTGACTCTCTTGTCATCCAGTGGGACCATATAGCTCGTCAAGTAAAGAACTCTATATGACAACAACGTCAAGAGTGTAGCTCGACCGTAACGGGGAGTCAAGTCGTCCAGCGGCGCTGGCGCGGGCGCCGGACCGGACCGCTGAAATGCTGGGGAAAAACGACTATTCGCCGAGCGCCTTGGCGGCGGTGGCGAGGACTTTCGGGACGCGGAACGGCTTGGTGAGGTAACCGGACACCCCGAGGTTGACCGCTTCGATGGCGCTCGCCTCGGTCGAATAGCCGGTGATGATGATGACTGGGAGGTCGGCCTTCAGGCGCCGCGCTTCGCGGATGACCGCCATGCCGTCCACGCCCGGCATCTTCAGGTCGGTAATCAGTAAATCGTAGGGGATGATGCGCAGCCGCTCGAGCGCGGTGCGCCCGTCGGGCGCGAGATCCACGTCATATTCCGCGAGCGCCAGCGTTTTCGACAGCAGGTCGCGAATGCT
>JABFWM010000196.1 GCA_013362195.1 Acidobacteriota bacterium | reverse complement strand
ACGTCTTCCACTCGTCGGCCGGCGACAGCACCGGGGAGTCATCGGTGACCTGCTGGAGTCCGGGCGGCCAGGGGCGGCGCTCCTGATACGTGAAACCGCTCGCGACGCAGATGATGACGAGGAGTCCCGTAGCGAATCTGGCTCGACCCATGCGCCCCAATCATAGAGTGCTTCCGCCTGCAGGCGGAAGCACGCGTGCGGAACGACCGCGCCCGACGCAGGACGGGCCCGCCGCGGACGCGCTGCGGCCCGCGGACAAGAGTGGATAGAATGCGCGCGTGAAGATTGTCGACGCGAAGGTGTTCGTGTGCTGCCCGGGCAGAAACTTCGTCACCCTGAAAATCGTGACCGACGAAGGCATCTACGGGCTCGGCGACGGCACCCTCAACGGCCGCGAGCTGGCCGTCGCGAGTTATCTGTCCGACCACATCGTGCCCTGCCTGATCGGGCGCGATCCGTTCCAGACGGAAGACATCTGGCAATACCTCTATCGCGGCGCGTACTGGCGCAAGGGGCCGGTCACGATGACGGCGATTGCCGCGGTCGACGTCGCGTTGTGGGACATCAAGGCAAAGGCGCTCAGCACGCCGCTCTACAACCTGCTCGGCGGCAAGTCGCGCACCGGCGTGATGGTCTACGGCCACGCGAACGGAAAGACCATCGCCGAGACGATCGACGAGGTCGGGCGACACGTCGAGTGCCGGTACCTCGCGGTCCGCGCGCAATGCGGCATCCCCGGCCTCGGCGGCACCTACGGCGTCGCCGCGGGCCGGGAACCCTACGAGCCGGCGCAGAAGGGACTCCCATCCGAGCAGGCGTGGTCGTCGGAAAAGTATCTGCAGTTCATCCCGACGCTGTTCGCGGAGCTTCGCAAAAGCCACGGCGACGACGTGCATCTGCTCCACGACGTGCACCATCGCCTGACGCCGATTCAGGCGGCACGCCTCGGCAAGGCGCTCGAGCCGTTTCACCTGTTCTGGATGGAAGACCCGGTGGCCGCCGAGCTGCAGGAAGGCTTTCGCATCATCCGGCAGCACACCACCACGCCGGTCGCCGTCGGCGAGATCTTCGACACGGTGTGGGACGCGCGCACGCTGATTGCGGAGCAGTTAATCGACTACCTGCGCATGTCGCTGCGCGGCGGCGGCCTCACGCCGCTGAAGAAGATCGCCGCGTTTGCCGAGATGCACCACGTCCACACGGGCTGCCATGGCGCCACCGATCTCTCGCCCATCACGATGGGCGCGGCGCTGCACTTCGACATCGCGGTGCCGAACTTCGGGATTCAGGAATACATGCCACACGCGAACGTGACCCTCGACGTCTTTCCGCATGGCTACCGCTTCGCCGACGGCTACCTGTACCCGGCGGACACACCCGGCCACGGCGTCGACTTCAACGAAACCCTGGCCGCGAAATTTCCCTACGAGCGTGCCTATCTGCCGGTCAGCCGCAAGCTCGATGGCACACTCTGGAACTGGTGACGAGGACCCGTGCCCTTCATTCACGACGATTTCCTGCTCGAGACCGGGACGGCGCGCCGTCTCTACCGCGCGCACGCCGCGGCGCAGCCGATCATCGACTATCACAATCACCTGCCGCCGCGCGAGATCGCCGAGAACCGCCGGTTCGCCAATCTCTGGGAGATCTGGCTCGAGGGCGATCATTACAAGTGGCGCGCGATGCGCGCCAACGGCGTGCCCGAGCGTTACTGCACCGGCGACGCGCCGCCCTATGAAAAGTTTCTCGCCTGGGCCCGCACCGTCCCGCGGTGCCTGCGCAACCCGCTCTATCACTGGACGCACCTCGAGCTCGTGCGCTATTTCGGCATCCACGATCTCCTCGACGAGGCCACGGCGAAATCGATCTGGGATCGTGCGAACGAGCGGCTGCGATCCGACGACCTGCGTCCGCATGGGATCCTGAAGACGTTCGACGTGCGCGCGCTCTGTACGACGGACGATCCGGCCGACGACCTGCGCTGGCACCAACAGATCCGCGCGTCAGGGCTGGCGACGCGCGTCTATCCGACGTTCCGGCCCGATCGCGCGCTCGACGTGCACGCGCCCGACATCTTCAATCCCTGGGTCGATCGCCTCGGCGCCGCCGCCGACGTCCATGTCGCAAGGCTCGGCGACTTGCTCGACGCGCTTCGCCGCCGTCACGACGCGTTCCACGAGGCCGGCGGACGCCTGTCCGATCACGGCCTTCCCTACTGCTACGCGGATCCGTGTACCGAGGCAGACGCGTCGGCGGCCTTCGATCACGCGCGCGCCGGACGCGCCGTCGACGCCGCCGCGGCCCGCCGCTACGCCTCGTTCATGATGCTGTTCTTCGGGCGCCTCGACGCCGACAAGGGCTGGACGAAGCAGCTCCATCTCGGCGCCCTCCGCGGCGTCAACACGCGGGCGGTGCAGGCCGTCGGCCGGGATACCGGCTTCGATTCGATCGGCGACTGGCCCCAGGCGGCCGCGCTCGGCGCCTACCTCGATCGGCTGGAGCAGCAGGGCGGCGTGCCCCGCAAGATCCTCTACAACGACAACCCGGCCGACAACTCCCCGCTCGCGACCATGATCGGCAACTTCCAGGACGGCTCGATCCCGGGGAAGATGCAGTTCGGCAGCGCCTGGTGGTTCCTCGATCAGAAGGACGGCATCGAGCAGCAGATCGACGCGCTCTCGAACGCCGGCGTGCTGGCGCAGTTCGTCGGCATGCTCACCGACTCGCGTTCGTTCATGTCCTACCCGCGCCACGAGTATTTCCGCCGCGTCCTGTGCAACCTGCTCGGGCGCGAGATCGATCGCGGCGAACTGCCGGCCGACGACGGGTTGGTTGGCGGATTGATCGAGGACGTCTGTTTCGGCAACGCCAGGCGCTACTTCCAGTGGCCCGACTGATCGTCACCGCTCGGTCGCGTTGTACCACTGGCGCCACGCCGCCGGATCGTGCGGGAGCGACTGTCCGGTAATGTCCCGCAGCGCCTGAAAGACCCACTTGCGCGTCTGCTCGTCGAGCGATCCGTCGGCAGCGTCCTCGAGGAGCCGCGGCACCGCGGTGCGCCGCTGCGCCGCGCTCAGCATCCCCGATTGCGCGAGCCCGCACGCGGCACGCTCGCGGATCATCGGCAGCGGATCGTCGTGCAGGACGTCCAGCAACGGCTCGATGACCTCGTCGGTCCCGAGATACGCCAGGCCTTCGACCGCCCAGTAACGGATGTTCTCGTTCGGATCGTGAATCGAGCCGAGCAGGACGTCCGCGACGCGGGCCGGTGCGATCCCGCGGTTGCCCAGCAGTCCGAGATCCCACAGCGCATTCGCGCGCGGACCCTGATCGCCGGTTGCGGCGGCGACGGCCAGCCGGTCGATCGTCGCGGACGACTTCTCGAGATTGCGCGCGGCGATGTCGATTTCAATCGCCGCGGCGCGGACGCGCAGGTCGTCGGAATTGAGCGCGGTCACGAACAGTCCGTTCAGACGCGCGTCGAGCGTCAGCTTGCCCCGCCAGCGTCCCACCCGCGCGGCGATCTGATCGTTGGCGCCCTGATAGTGATTGATCGATCGCTCGAGGAGCAGCGACGCCTGATCCTGAGGCGCCGTCGCGTCGAGCCCCTCGATCTCGTGCTCGGACAGCACGTTCGCGGACGCCGGCTCCGGCGTGCCGCGCAGACTGAGGAACGCGGCGATCTGCTGCCAGGCCGCCCGGCCCGTCGCCGGGATCGCCACCATCGTTCCGACGACGAGGGCCGCCGCGAGCACGCGCGGCCGCATGATGCGGGGCGTCGCGCGCACGCCGGGATCGCCGGTCGATTCGCTGGTCATCGAGGCGCGGATGAGGCAAGCGCGGTGCCGGCCGCGCCCGCCGGCACAACTTACGCGCGCTATGCGGCTTATATGGCCGCGTGGGCGGGGCGGCT
>JABFWM010000192.1 GCA_013362195.1 Acidobacteriota bacterium | reverse complement strand
ACGTCGAGGCGGCGATCGCGGCGGGCCTCGCGGTCGACGGCTTCGGGCAGCGCCTGTCGTTCTTCTTCAACGCGCACAACGATGTCCTCGAAGAGATCGCCAAGTTCCGGGCGGCGCGGCGGCTGTGGGCGAAGGTGATGCGCGATCGGTTCGGCGCCACGAGCGCGCGCGCGCAGCAACTGCGCTTTCACACGCAAACCGCCGGCAGCACGCTCACCGCACAGCAGCCGGACAACAACATCGTGCGGGTGGCGGTGCAGGCGCTCGCGGCAGTGCTCGGCGGGACGCAGTCGCTGCACTGCAACGGCCGCGACGAGGCGCTCGCGCTGCCGACGGAGGAGTCGGCGCGGGTCGCGCTCAGGACGCAGCAGATCATCGCCTTCGAGAGCGGCGTCGCGAACACCGTCGACCCGGTGGGCGGCGCGTTCGCGCTCGAAGAACTCACGGATCGCATCGAGCGCGAGGCGGCGGCGCTCATCCAGAAAATCGACGGCCTCGGCGGCACGCTGGCGGCGATCGAAGCCGGCTTCATCCAGCGCGAGATTCAGGACGCGGCCTACCGCGCGCAGCAGAAGATCGACAGCGGTGAGACGGTCGTCGTCGGCGTGAACCGGTACGCGACGAAGGACACCGCGCGGATTGACGTATTGCGCATCGACGACCAGGTCGAGACGCAGCAGGTCGAACGCGTGCGGCACGTCCGCGCCGTCCGCGACGAGCCCGCCTGGCGCGAGGCGCTGGCGGCCATCGACACGGCGGCGCGCGGAACCGGCAATCTCGTCCCGCCCGTCATCCGCGCCGTCGAGGCACAGGCCACGGTCGGCGAGATCGCGGACGCGCTGCGCCGGGTCTTTGGCGAGCACAAGGAGATCGATGCCTGACGCCCGCGCACCCCGCACCGCCCATCCGAGCGCGACGCCGCTGCTCTCCGTCGAAGGCCTGAACACCGTCTTCGATCTCCCGGGCGGCCCTGCGCCAGCGGTCATCGACGTCAGCTTTCGCCTGAACGCGGGAGAGACGCTGTGCCTGGTCGGCGAGTCCGGAAGCGGCAAGTCGGTCACCGCGCTCTCGATGCTCAAGCTGGTGCAGCTGCCGGGACGGATCGCGGGCGGGCGCGTGCTCTTCAACGACCGCGATCTGCTGACGCTCGGCGAGCGCGAGCTGCAGCGCGTCCGCGGCGCGGAGATCTCGCTGGTGTTCCAGGAGCCGATGACCGCGCTGAATCCGGTGTTCACGATCGGCGATCACATCGAAGAGACGCTCGCCGTGCACGGCGCGGCGCGCGGCCGCGAGGCGCGGCAGCGCGCGATCGCGCTGCTCGACGCGGTCAGCGTTCCCGAGCCCGAACGCCGCGTGCGTGACTATCCGCACCAGCTCTCCGGCGGGCTCCGGCAGCGCGCCTTGATTGCGATGGCGATCGCCTGCAATCCCTCGGTGCTCATTGCCGACGAACCGACCACCGCACTCGACGTCACCATTCAGGCGCAGATTCTCGATCTGCTGCGCGATCTGAAGACGCGCTTCGGCCTCGCGCTGCTGCTCATCACGCACGATCTCGGCGTCGTCGCGGAAATGGCCGATCGCGTCGCCGTGATGTACGCGGGACGGATCGTCGAGGAAGCGCCGGTGCGGCAACTGTTCCACAATCCGCGGCATCCCTACACGCAGGCGCTGCTCGCCTCGATGCCGGGCGGCCGCCGTGGCGGCCGGCTGACGGCGATTCAAGGCACCGTACCACCACTCGGTCACCTGCCTCCCGGATGCACGTTCGCGCCGCGGTGTCCGAACCGCTTCGACCCGTGCGACAAGGCGGTGCCGGGCGTCACGACGATCGGCGGGATTCCGCCTCGCGGGCTTCCGCCTGAAGGGGAGCTTCCGCCCAAATCGGAGCTTCCGCCTAAAGGCGGAAGCTACGCCGCGGAGAGGGCCGGGCTCTCTCGAACTGGTGCCGGCAGCGTCCGTCTTCAGGCGGAAGCCCGGACAGGGGCGGAAGCACACACGACGCGCTGCTACCTGTACTCGCCTGCCGTCGACCCCGAGGTCATGCCCGAGATGCCGTTGAAGGACGCGCGCTGATGCCGCTTCTCGAAGTCCGCCATCTGGTCAAGGAGTTCTCGCGCCGGCGCGGCCTGTTCGGCGCGACGACCATGATGCGCGCCGTCGACGATGTCAGCTTCACGATCGCGAAGGGCGAGACGTTCGGGCTGGTCGGCGAATCGGGCAGCGGCAAGACCACGACCGGACGCTGCATCCTGCGGCTCGTCGAACCGACGTCGGGCGACGTGATCTTCGACGGCCGGCACGTCCTGGAACTCCGGCGCGGCGACATGCGGCGCGCGCGCCGGCACATGCAGATCGTGTTTCAGGACCCGTATTCCTCGTTGAACCCGCGCATGCGCGTCGGCGACATCGTCGAGGAACCGCTCGTCATCCATCGCCTCGGGTCGAAGAAGGAACGGCGCGCGCGCGTCGCCCAGCTGTTCGAGCTCGTCGGCCTCGATCCCGATCATCTGCGCCGCTATCCGTCGGAGTTCAGCGGCGGCCAACGGCCGCGCCTCGGTCTCGCGCGAGCGCTCGCGCTCAATCCATCGTTCATCATTGCCGACGAACCGGTCTCCGCGCTCGACGTGTCGGTGCAGGCGCAGGTGGTCAACCTGCTGATGGATCTGCAGCAGCGTCTGCAGCTCACCTATCTCTTCATCGCACACGACCTGCGCCTCGTCGAACACATCTGCACCCGCGTCGCGGTGATGTATCGCGGGCGAATCGTGGAGATGGGCGAGACGGCGAAGCTGTTTGCCGCGCCGCAGCACCCCTACACGCGCGCGCTGCTCTCGGCCATTCCCGTTCCTGATCCCGACGCGCGACGGCAGCGTCTCGTCCTCGATCCCGGTTCGTTCGATCGCGACGCGCCGCTGCGGGAAATTGCGGCGGGCCATCTCGCGGCGGTCTGATCGGGCGTCTGGCGACAGCGGGATCCGGGCACGATTAGTGCAGCCACCCACCCGATCCGTCGACATTCCATCCAGACACTGACAGATATGTGGTCCGAGTTCCGTTTTGCGGTCCGTGCGTTGCGGGCGTGGCGCACCGGATCGCTGGCCGCGATCCTGACGCTGGCGATCGGCATCGGAACGACGGCGGCCCTTTACGCGCTGGCGCGCGCCGCTGTGCCGGAGCTTCCGGGCGTCCCGGATGTGGATCGAGTGGGGCGCGTCTATGCGATGAGCGCCTCCCTCGGCGTAGACCGCGGTCCGGTCGCCCTCAACGAGTTCGACGCCACGTTGTCACGGACGCGAACGTTCGTGTCGATCGGCGCCTACGCGCAGACCGACGCGACGCTTGGGTCGGGCTCGCGCGCGCGCCCCATCGTCGCGGGGTATGCGTCGCCGGCGTTCTTCACGGTCATGGGCGTGGCGCCGGTCGCCGGGCGCACGTTCACCGCACCTGACGCCGCCGCCACGCGACCGGTCGTCATCGTCAGCGAGTCGCTCTGGCAGCGCGAGCGCGCCGGCGAAGACCTGTCCCGCGCGTCGATTGTGATCGACGGCGTGGAACGCATCATCGTCGGCGTCATGCCGCGCGCCTTCTCGTACGAGTTCGTCGGCATCCATGCGGACGCCTGGGTGCCGCTGGCCCACGCGTCCCCCGAGATGCCGGCCATCGTGACGGTGTTCGGGCGGCTGCGGCCTGGCGTCCCCTGGAGCGACGCGAACGCCGAGCTCACGGCGCTCGGCCGCGCACAGGCGCAGTGGGTGTGGCGCGCGATCCCCATCGAGCAGGACGTCCGCCGGCGCGCCGCCGGCGTCTGGACGCTGACGTTTGGCCCGGCGCTGCTGGTTCTCGTGATGGGGTGCATCAACGTCGCGTGCATGCTGACGGCACGCGGGATCGATCGCGGCGCGGAGTTGAGCGTGCGGCGTGGGGGC
>JABFWM010000121.1 GCA_013362195.1 Acidobacteriota bacterium | reverse complement strand
ATGACCCAGAGCGCCAGGAGGATGAAGAGGGCGGAAAAGACCGCCATCGCGTAGAGCCCGACGCCGCAGGCGAGGCCGACCGCGAGCGTGGAGAGCATCACCCCGGCGTCCTTCGGATCTTCGATCTTGGCGCGGTAGCGCACGAGGCCGGCCGCGCCGACCACGCCGAAGGCGCGCGCGAGGTTGGTGCCGACCACCATCATCACGACCGCGCCGACGATGGCGAGGATGATCTGCGTTTGGATGACGGCGGGCTGGCGCCGCGGCGTGCCGCGACGCCGCGGCCGCATCGCCAGCGCCGCCCCGAGCAGCGCCGCGAGCGGCAGCCGCACCAGCGCGTCGAGGATCTCCGACTTCGTGTCGACGGGCACCGCGCCCTCGGTGTGGCGCGATCCGGTGAGCACGGCGGTATCGGTCTGATGCGCGGAGGCGGGGATCGTGACGCCGCCGAGCAGGGAGGCGATGAGGAACACGCCCGCGAGTGTGAGCCTCCGCGTCCTCGTTGGACTCATGGGAGCGCGAGTCCTTCCTCGATCTTCTGCTTGAAGCGGCGGATGAAGCGATCGGCGATCTCCGGCGCGTAGCCGCCGGCGCGGAACGCCGCCTCCCATTGTTCGTCGGTCAGCCTGGCGAGCTTCCCGCAGATCCACCGCACGTCGGCCGGCGTGATGCGCTCGATCAGCACGCCGTGGCGGCCGCGATACTCGAACCGGACGCGGCCGTCGACGACCCCCTTGATGAACGGCGTCTGCTCGAAGATCTGCACGTCGCCTCGCGGCGCATTGATGACGCCCGTGCGCCCGAACGACTGGCCGAGATCGCGCGCGACGTACCAGCGCCGCGCGCCTTCGAACGTGTCCTTCAAGTGATACACGACGTTCTGCTCGTCCTTCAGATCGGAGTTCCCGAGCATCACCTGCAGCACGAGCAAGCCGTTCTGCTCGCGCGTGCCGACGAACGGGCCGCGGTAATACGACCATGTCCCCTTGGCGTTCAGCCCGTGGAGGTCCGGCTTGGTCTCGCGGAATCGCGCCGGGAGCTGCGGGTTTTTCTCCGGCGCCTTCTCCGCCGTCCATTGGCCCACGTAATAAATGGGCGGCTGATGGTAGCCGACGCCCCACAGAATGCGCGAAGCTACGACTTCGGTCGGGGCCTCGGGCGGGAACTTCACGCTCCACTCCCGGTTGTCGGGTGACTCGACGGTGAGTCCCGGGCTGAAGCCGAGCTTCTTGACCTCGGTGACTTTGTAGGTGACGGTCGCGTCGGGCACGAGACGCTTTCCCCCGATGCCCCAGAAGAGGTCGCGGCCGGGCTCGGGCGGATTCCACAATTCCGCCAGCTGTGCGGGTGTTGGTGGTGCGGTCGGCGTCGCGGGCACGGCCGAATGGCAGGACGCGACGGCGAAGCCGAGTGCGAACAGCAGGAACGACTGGCGCATCGGCAGGCTCATGTGCAAGGTGTGGGCCAGAAAGCTCAGCCGGGATCAGCGGAAATCATGCGAATCGATGGGCGGCGAGCCGCGGCCGATGCCGTGCACCCGCTCCGCCTTCACGGACGTCACCCCTTCCTGAATCTGCAGCGTGCCCTCGACGAGCAGGTAGGGCTCGCCCACGATCGTCGCGCGCAGTTCTGACAACAGATCGGGGCGGACGATGATGTAGGAGATGCCCGTTTCGTCCTCGAGGGTGAGGAAGACAAACCCCTTCGCGGTGCCGGGCCGCTGGCGCGTGATGACGGCGCCCGCCACGCGCACGCGCCGGCCATGCCGTCCGCGCGGCAGATCGATCGCGCGCAGCACGCCGCGCAGGGCCAGCTCGGCGCGCCGCAGCGACATCGGGTGCGGACCGATCGTCAGGCTCGTGCCGGCATAGTCCGCCAGCAGCCGCTCGGGGACGGTCATCGGCTTGAGCGGACTTCGCGTGTCGGGGTCGATGCGCGAGGAGCGAGCGGCGATGGGCGGGCCGTCGGGGCATTCCCGCCGCTCCGGTGAGCCGCCTCGCTCCTCGACCGTCGCCGCGTCCGCCTCGCCCTTCTCTCCTCCCTCCTCGCCCGTCGCCCCGCGCCCCTCCGCGAACAGTTCTCCGGCGGGCCGGATCGCCTGCTCGACCTGCCAGAGCGCGGTGCGCCGATCGAAGCCGAACGCATTGAGCGCCCCGATTTCCGCCAGCGTCGCGATCTCGTCGCGGCGGATGCCGGTACGGCGTATGAGATCGTCGAGGGAGGCGAAGCGCGGCGTGTCGGATGGGTGAGAGCCGACGGGCAGGGGGCGGTCCGGAGAGGACAGCGGCAACGTCCCGGAAACCGGGAGGTTCCACACGTGCGAGCAGATGTTGCAGAACCCTTCATGCGTGTGCAGCATTTCCAACATCGACGGATCGTCGCAGCCGCACTTCGGACACCGGAGCTCCGTTGACGGCGTCGCCTCTCGCCCCTCGCCCGCCGCCTCTCGCCCTTCGCCCCTCGCGCCGCATGCCTCGATCGCCGCGCCCACCTCCTGGCGCAAGCCGTTCACGTACATCAACCCGAGGCGCACGCGGCCGTCGGGTTCGACGCGACAGAGCCAATCGGACACCTGCACGTCGATTGGCGCGAACCGGACGCCGTGCCGCTGCGCGTCCTTCACGAGCGTCGACGGGTGGTAGAACCCCATCGGCTGGTTGTTGAGCATCGCCGAATAGAAGGCCGCGGGATAGTGCGCCTTCAGGTACGCGCTCGCGTAGACGAGCAGCGCGAAGCTGGCCGCGTGCGATTCGGGGAATCCGTAGAGCGCGAACGACGTGATCGATCGGATGATCTCTTCCGCGGCGTCGCCGGCGATGCCCTGCCGCGCCATCCCCGCGCGCAGCTTCCCTTCGATCTGCTGCATGCGCTGCTCGGATCGTTAGAACCCGAACGCGCGCCGCACTTCCTCCGCCTCGCCGCCGCTGAACCCCGCCGCCACCATCGCCATCCGCAGCAGCTGCTCCTGGAACAGCGGCACACCGAGGGTGCGCTCGAGGATCGGCTGCAGCGACGGATGCGGATACGTGACCGCCTCCTGCCCCTGCCGCCGCTTCAAATAGGGGTGGACCATGTTGCCGACGATCGGTCCCGGCCGGATGATCGCCACCTCGACGACGATGTCGTAGAAGGTCTTCGGCTGCAGCCGCGGCAGGGTGGCCATCTGCGCACGCGACTCGACCTGGAAAATGCCGATCGTGTCCGCGTCCTGCAGCATGCGGTAGACGGCGGGATCGTCGGGAGGCAAATGCGCCAGGTCGACGGGCGAGGCGCGTGCGTCGAGACGCGAGGAGCGGGGGACGACGGGCGAGGGGTGACGGGCGACCGGCGACGGTTCTTCGTGATCTTCGTGATCTCCTCGCACCTCGCCCCTCGCGTCTCGCGCCTCGGACGGTGCGCTCGCGTTCACCACCTCCAACGCATCCTGAAGAACGGCCATCATCCTTGGTGCTCGCGGGGCCCCACCCCCGCTCGCTGCCGCCTCAGGGCTCGAAGACTCGCCTTCGGCGGCGGCCGCAGGCGCTCCTCGCATGCTTGAATTCACCACCTCCAACGCATCCTGGAGAACCGCCATCATCCCGAGTCCCAGGAGATCCACCTTGACGATCCCCATGTCGGCGCAATCGTCCTTGTCCCACTGTATGACGACGCGGTCGGGCATCGAGGCGTTTTCGAGCGGCACGATCTCGTCGAGGCGGCCCTGGCAGATCACCATGCCGCCGGAGTGCTGGCCGAGATGGCGCGGCAGATCCTGAATCTGCTGCCAGAGCTGCCCGAACATCTGGATCGACGGGTGCCGCATGTCGAGGCCGGCGTCGCGGAGGTTGCGCGCGATCGTCTCTTTCGGATCGACCCACTCGAACTGGTTCATGATTTTCGCGAGCGTGTCGACGAGCGGCGCGTCGATGCCCAGCACTTTGCCGACTTCGCGTGC
>JABFWM010000287.1 GCA_013362195.1 Acidobacteriota bacterium | reverse complement strand
CGCGACCGCGCCCGTCGTCAGGAGCAGACCGCGGAAGACCAGCCGCCATGCGAAGCGCGTGGACAGCAGCCGCGCGGTGCCCTGCAGCTCCACGCGATCCGAGGCGCTCATGCGGAAGAACCGGAGCGCGAACGCGACGAGGCCGGCGAGCGCGGCGATGGCGCCCGCACCCGTCAGCCAGCGCGGGCTGCCGGCGCCGACCGCGGCCGCGAAGATCGGCCCGAGCACGAGCGCCGTGAGATGGAACTGCAGCGGCGTGAACCGCGTGTTCCACGCAGGGCGGGAGGGCACGCGGTAGATGCAGGCGCTGGCCGTGACGCCCGCGGCCGCGAGCGCGACGGTGATGGCGCCGAAGGCCGTCGCCGCGTGCCATCGGAACAGCAGCGCGCCGCCGAACAGGGTCGCGGCCTGTGAGAACAGCGTGAACAGCAGCACTTCACGGCTGATCCACGAGCGCCGCCACATCTTCAGCGCGCGGTAGGCGTGCGCGGGGCGTCCGAGGTGCAGCGTGGACGCGGCGAGCGCGAGGAAGCCGACGAGCAGCGACGCGACCGCGGCGGTCACCGGACGCACCAGCGCCCCCGTCAGCTGCAGCAGCCAGACCGCGGTGAACGCGCCGGCCGAAAGCTGCGTGAGCACCGTCATGACGATCAGCGGCCAATGCGGAGGCTCGGGCTCGACGTGGCGGAGCGCCACCGCGCGCGATCCCGGCGGCAGCGCCGCCGGCAGCGTCACCCGCGTGGTCGACAGGCTGCGATCGCCGGCCGGCACGCCCGCGAGCGGGGTGCCGCCGGTCGCCGCGGCGCGCCAGCTCTCGATCCCGGCGATCTCCACCTGGATGGCGCCGGTCGGACACGCGGACACGCAGGCCGGGGCCTGCCCGGCCCCGAGACGCGCGTGACACATGTCGCATTTGCCCACCACGCCGCGCTCCGGGTTGTATTGCGGCACCCCGTACGAGCACGTCCACGTGCAGTACTGGCACCCGATGCACGCATCGGCGCTGTGCAGGACGATCCCCGTCACGGGATCTTTCGTGTACGCGTCGACCGGGCAACCCTGGAGACAGGTCGGCTCGAGGCAGTGATTGCACCCCATCGACAGGTATGCGCGCGTCGTGCGCGGGTACCAGCCGCCCTCGATCTCGGCGACGCGCCGCCAGTTGATCGCCGGCGGGTTGCCGTTCTGCTCGTTGCACGCGACGACGCAGCACTTGCAGCCGATGCACGTGCGCATGTCGACGTGAAACCTGTACTGCTCGCCGGGTGCGAGCGCGCGCACCGGAATGCGTGCGGGTGACGATGCGGGGGCGGACTCCGGAGCGGCGGGACGTTCGCGTGTCGTCAGCACGAACGTCACGCCATCTTCAGTGGCCCTGGTGAGCAGCGGCAGAATCATCGACGTGGACCGGCGACCTCGTTACTCGTCTCCGCACCGGAAAGGAGCAACGGCACTGCCACGCGAGCGGGCGCCAGCGATCGCGAGGGATCTGGTGGAATGGCAACGACTTGACCCGCCCGCGCCCGACGGCGAGCCCGTCCGCGCGCGATCGACGGAACTGTCGATTCAGGGCGAAGGGAGCGACAAAAACGATGATCGCGCCGCGGTGCGCCCCGTCAGCGGCACGCTCGCGTGCGGGCGATCGCACGCCGGCAGCGCGGCCGTGGGAACAATTTGGTTGGATTCGGCGCGAGCGGCGACAAAAACGTCGCCATCGCGGGCGCGGCCGGCGACGCGGCGTGGCGCGGACAGCACCTGGCGGGCGCACGCGAGAACCCAGGGAACCAGAGCGCTGGAACCCCGGGACCCGGTGGAATCAGTGGAACCCTCTCGTGATCAGCGCAGCTCGAATCCCTTCCGCGGATCTCTCCCGAGGAAATCGTTCGCCGCCTGGTTGTTGGTCACGCGCACCGCCTGCGCGTCGTACTGCAGCTTCGATTTCGCGCGCAGCGAGACGATGCCGAGCAGCATGACTTCGGTGAGCTGCGTCGCGTACTCGAACGGCGACGACGCCGGCTCGGCGCCGCGAATCGCATCGATCCAGTTCATGTGGTGGTCTTCGTGCGGCACGCGCGGCAGCACCGCCTTCGGCTCGCCGTAGCCTTCCTGCAGCGCCGCGGGCAGCAGGCGCGGGTTCAAGCCGTAGGTGTCCTGGATCATCTTGCCCTTCGATCCGACGTAGAGCACGCCGCCACCGGCGTTGAGGTTCTCGTCGCCGAGTTCGTCAGGCTTCGGCGGCATCAGTCCGCCGTCGTACCACGTCAGCTTCACCGCGGGCATGCTGCCGCGCGCCGGGAACGTGTAATACGTCGTCGTGGCGCTCGGATAGGACGCGCCGTTGAAGGGCGTCGAGATCGTTTCGATCGTGGTCGGGAAACCGAGCTTCAACGACCAGAACGGGTGATCGATCAGGTGCGCGCCCATGTCGCCGAGCGGCCCCTGGCCCCAGTCCACCCAGCCGCGCCAGTTGAAGGGGTGATACACCGGGTGATACGGCACGTCCGGCCCCGCGCCGAGAAACAGATCCCAGTCGAGTCCGGGTGGAACGCCGGCGGGCGCATCGGCCGCCATTGCGGCGGCGAGCCGCGCTTCGAGACCGCGCGCGTTCCACTGCGGCTTGGCGGCGTCGGGGGCAAGCGGCGCCGGCCGCGGCACGCCCTGCGGCCAGAAGCCAAGCGGACGATTCGTCCACACGTGCACCTCGCGCACCTCGCCGATCGCTCCGCCGGTGATCAGTTCGTAGCCGGTGCGGGCCTCGTCCATCGAGTGCCCCTGATTGCCCATCTGCGTGACCAGCTTCGTATTCCCGCGCGCCTTCGCGGCGAGATGGCGCGCTTCCTTCACCGACCAGCAGAGGGGCTTCTCGACATAGACGTGCTTGCCGACGGCCATCGCCGCGGACGCAATCGCCGCGTGCATGTGGTCGGGCGTCGCGACGATCACCGCGTCGATGTCCTTCTGCTTGTCGAGCAGCTCGCGATAGTCCTTGTACCGCTTCATCTTCGGCAGCTGCTGCTCGACGAACTTCTTCAGGTCGGCCGTGTCGTCCATCTTCGGCCGGCGGCGGTTCGCGTCGAGCTGCGCGGCGGACGGCTTGCGCTGCTGGCGATTGCCGCCACCCGCGGGGCCGCGGCCGCCCTGCGCGTCCGGCGGCGGATTGAGCGCCGTCTGATACAGCTTCAGCCGGCGTTCGACCTGATCGTCGTCCACGTCGCAGATGGCGACGATGTTCTGCGAGAGCACGCCGCGGAGATCGCTGCCGCCGCGGCCGCCGATGCCGACGGCGGCGACATTGACGGTGTCGCTGGGCGCCTGAAACCCTCTGCCGAGCACGTGTCGCGGCACGACGGTGAGCGCCGCTCCCGTACCGGCGACGGTCTTCACGAAACGTCTGCGTGTGATGTCGGTCACGGCGTACCTTCCTCTCGATCGGATCCCATGAAAGCGGTTATAGTCGCGCGCGATGCGTATTCAATCCTTTTCTCCGAAGTATATGAAAGTTGGCATCCTCACCGCAGCCGTCCAGGAACTGACGCCGCGCGAGGTGCGCGATCCGGATCCGGATCGTGCGATCGAGGACTGGGTGGCGTATGCGCGTGAGTTGGGCGCCGACAACATTCAGCTCTCGGCCGCGCTGCACCCGACGGAAACGGACGTGCCGCCCGAGGCGATGCTCGACCCGGTGGCGAACACGCTGGACCTGCGCAAGCCGTTCGACGCGGAGCGCGCCCGCCGCGTGCGGAAGGCGCTCGACGCGCACAAGGTCGGCATTTCCGAGGTCGGCTACTTCGACAACATGCTGCACCACGATCCGGCGGTGCGGCAGAAGAAACACGACTTCATGCGCCGCGCCTTCGAGGCGGCGGCGCTGCTCGGCGTGGACGCGGTGTGCGGTTTCGTCGGCCGCAACGCGCAGCTCAGCATGGATGAAAACCTCGTCGACTTCGAACGCTCGTTCGTCCCCCTGCTCCAGGAGGCCAGGGACCGCGGCCTTACCTACCGCGTCGAACAATGTCCGATGCCGGGCTGGACGACCGGCGACATCTGGCACAACAACATCGCGTATACGCCCGGCACCTGGATCGCGCTGCACCGCATCTGCGAGCGCCACGGCGTCGGCGATCGCTTCCGCATTCATTACGATCCCTCGCACGCGATCCTCATGGGCCAGGACACGCGCTCGCTCTTCCAGTACCTCAAGGACGAGGGCTACAACTTTCTCATCGGCGGCTTCCACGTCAAGGGGCAGGTGATCAGCGCGAAGGGCGTCTCGGGCTGGGGCTACGGCGGACAGACCGTCGAACGCGGCGACTGGAAGGACGGCAAGCCGTCGAGCGCGCCCGCCGATCACGTGAACGCGTGGAAGAAGCAGATCGTGCTGGCAGAGCACGAGCTGCCCGGCACGGCGCGCCACGATCCGCTGGCCTACCTGCAGAACCGCAGCGTCGACTGGCTCGATCATCAGCTCGCCGCGCGCGAGCTGCTGTCACTCGACGTGGCCAATACCCACCTCATCGTCGAGCACGAGTACCCGCCCGCCCGCATCCAGGACAAGGCACGGCTCACGCCGATTCTGTCGGCGTCCATTGCATTCGTGCGCCACATCGATCAGGCGGCCGGCGACATGTATGCGCTGCAGCAGGAGATTCTTCCCGCGCAGGGCATTCCGGTGCAGGGCGTCGGGCGGGAAGCGTATCGTTCCTGAGTGCGGCAGCCGATCACGGGCAATCGAACCCGGCGCCCCGCCGCTATTGCAGGTGGATCTGCGGCGCGACCCGGGGCCGCGGCGTGCCGCTCGAGGCGCTCCAGTCGGTATGCGGCGCGTGGTTCTCGATCAGCCACCCGTAGACGAGACGCCCGTAGGACTGCCAGCGCATCTGCTTCCGCTCGTAGAACGGCAGCAGGGCGCGCTGCACTTCGGGGAGCCGATAGAGCGGCACGCCCGGGAAGTAATGATGCTCGAGGTGATAGTTCGAATTGAGGAACGCGAAATCCCAGAACCAGTGCCCCTTCATCAGCGTGCCCCACTTCGCCGGGTCGGATGGATCGATGTCGTAGTGCTGGCCGAGGCGATTGAGCGTGAAGGCGATCGGGAAGATGAAAAACACCGGGATGATGTTCGTGCGCAGCGCCGCATAGAACCCGAAGACGTAC
Organism: Acidobacteriota bacterium; assembly: GCA_013362195.1. Classification (GTDB taxonomy): domain Bacteria; phylum Acidobacteriota; class Vicinamibacteria; order Vicinamibacterales; family 2-12-FULL-66-21; genus QHWT01. Next base: position 9,028 of record JABFWM010000287.1, on the reverse strand, counting down.
CAGACGATGGCAATCGCCGCGATGTGCGCGAGCATCGACACCTTGCGCTCGCGCGCAATCGCGCGCTGCAGCGGCGCCGGATACGTCGCCGACTCGCGCCGCGCGGCGCGGAAGTAGATCGGAAAGAGCGCGGGCGTGCAGTAGAGGAGCTTGTACCAGCGCGCGTTCACCTTCGGCGACAGGTGCGCGCGCTTCGGATCCTCGTCGTCCGACCCGAGCTCGGCGTGGTGATCGAGATGCCAGCGCGTGAACTGGCTGGCGGAGATCCCGCTCGGAATGGCGTAGAGATACCCGAGCAGCCGCTCCGCCGCCCGGCGGCGACGCGCGAACACCGTGTGGTGCACCACTTCGTGCAGCAGGACCGTGAAGTTGAAAATCGTGAAGCCCTGCACGAACGCGAGCGGCACCCAGATGAGCGGGTTCTCGAACCGGATCAGGCCCCACGTCGCGAGGGCGAGGATCCCGAACTGCCGGATCGTCACCGCGAAGTGGCGCACCGGCTGCTTGCGATGAAGATCGCGCATCTGCTCGCGAGAGAGCGCGGCGCCAAGCTCCGCACGCAGCCCAGCCGAATGCTGCGTGTAATGGTGCGATTTCACGGTGCATCCATTGTAGCGCGGGCGTGAGCCGTCAGCTATCAGCTGTCAGCTGTCAGCCACAACCCGCGGGCTCACGCGCGTCAGCGCCACCCCCAGAAGGACCAGGGCCGCGCCACCGAGCTTCGCCGCCCCGAGAGGCTCGCGCAGCCACACGAACGCAGCCGCCATCGCAATGATTGGAAGCAGGTTCGAATACACCGCGGTGCGCGCCGTGCCGAGCTCGCGGACGCTCACGTACCAGATCACGTAGGCGACGCAGATCGACAGCACCGCCGAATACGCGAGCGCGAGCCGCGTGCCGGGCCCGATCGCGGTCCAGGAGACGCGCGCCAGCGCGGGCACGGTCAAGGGAACGTAGAACAACGTCCCGAACGCCATCGAGAGCGCGGTCACGCCGACCGGCGAGTGCCGCGCCATCAGCGGACGCGCGGCGATCGTGTAGATCGACCAGCACACGACCGCGCCGGCCATCATCACGTCGCCGGTGAGCGACTGCCCCGCCGTGCTCCCGCCGCTGCGCACGACGATGAACACGCCGAGGAGGGAGATGAGCGTGCCCGCCCAATGGAGCGGCGTCACGCGTTCGCTGGTCACGCCCGCGCGCCGCATCATGTCGGCGGAAAGGGTGATCAGCACGGGACTGGTGGCGAGCAGCAGCGAGCTGTTGGCGACGCTCGTGCGCGCGACCCCGCCGATGAACAGGAACTGATACAAGCAGTGCCCCACCAATCCCAGCCCGGCCAGCGCCATCCAGTCGCGCCGGGTCAGCGGCTCGCGCGTGTAGAACACCTCCGCGGGATTCCACATCATCCGCCTCGTCACCACCATGGTCCCGATCATGATGAGCGACGCGACGACCAAGCGGACGGCGTTGAACGCCTGCGGCGCGATCTCCCGGAACGCGAACTTGATGACGGTATAGTTCGTGCCCCAGATCAGGGCCATCAGGATCAGGAGCGCGTCGAGCCTGGACAGGCGAGGCATGGAAGGGACCGCGACGGGTGGATCGCGGCGTGAGGCAACGGCGGGGACGGAGGGGAACGGATCCTGCGAAAACGAAGCAACGGAGCGCCGTTGCCTTCGCTTCTACGATCCCGTCCCTCCGCCCCTCCGGTCTCTCATCTGCCGAAGGGCGGCAGGAAGAACAGAATCAGCGAGATCAGCAGCACGTAGATGACGAGCGACTCAATCAGCACGAGGCCGAGAATGAGTGCGCCGCGGATGTCGCCGGTCGCGCTCGGATTGCGGGCAATCGCTTCGGCCGCCGACGCGATCGCGCGGCCCTGGGCGAGCGCGCCGAACGCCGCGGCGAACGCGAGCGCGAAGCCGGCCGTGATGATCGACCAGCGGATGATCTCGGTGCGCCCGGCGGCGGCGCCGCCGGCTTCCTGCGCGAACGCGGGCGTGCCGAACACGACCGCCGCCACCACGAGCAGAGCTGTCACAACACTACGTTTGCTCACGACGAAATCCCTCCCTGACACAGCGACAAGAATAGAAGATGCCCGACTGCCACCCGGACGAAGGCGGGCGGCTACGCCGCGGCGGGCGCCCGGTGGCCCGACGGCGCATCGTGCCCGTGCGCATCGTGCTCGTGTTCCACCGCGACGGCCCCTTGCAGGTAGATGATCGAGAGCAGCACGAAGATGAACGCCTGCAGACCGCCGGTGATGAGCCCGAGGAACATCATCGGCAGCGGAACGATGAACGGGATGATGCTGCCGAGAATGACGATGACCAGCTCTTCGCCGAAGATGTTGCCGAACAGACGGAGCGACAGCGAGAGCACGCGCGACGCGTGGCTGATGCCTTCGATGATGAGCATCAGCGGCGCCATCCACACCGGCGCGCCGGGCGGCACCGCGAAGTGCTTCAGATAGTTCACGACGCCCTGCGTGCGAAACCCCTGCAGGTGATAGAACACCCACGTCGTGATCGCGCAGCCCAGCGTCACGTTGATGTTGGCGGTCGGCGCCATCAGCCCGGGCACGAGCCCGGCGTAGTTGCCGAGCAGGATGAAGAGGCCCAGCGTGGCGATGAGCGGAAGATAGGCGCGCCCGTCCGGGCCGATCCACTCCTCGAGCAGCCTGACCACCGACATCACGCCGTCTTCGAGCAGGATCTGGAATCTGCTGGGATGCTCGACGCTGAGGCGCGAGCGCATGAACGCGCACACCGCCGTCACGACGAGCACGATCAGCATCGTCATGACGAGATAGTTCGGGATGACTTCGTGGCCGAAATGAAAGCCGAGGGGCTCGAGCGCCGCCTTGACGAGCGGCCCGAGCAGGGCGTTCACGAACTGCACGATCCAGAGGGGATGTTCGATCATCCGGAATTGTCTAGGTGCTGAAGGCGCGGTCCGCGGTCATTTTCTGACGAAGCGCGTGGCTTCGAGCGCGGCCGCCGCCACAACCGAAGATGCGCCCGCCACGAGCCCCAACGGGTGCAGGCGCAAACGCGCAATCATAACGTACGCCAGAAACGCGAGTAAAGCGTAGCGGCCCGCCATCTTCGCCAGCGGGCGGCCGACTTTCGGCCGCTGCGCGTGGTCACGCGGCCCGGCCGCAAACGCCGCCAGCGCTTCGATGCCGCCGCGGATCGACACGAAACTGATCATCACCAGGAGGGCGCCGCCAACCACCGACGCGGCGGCCCACCAGTCGCCGCGCGTGACGAGCAGCGCCATCGCGGCGATGACGAGCGCGCACGCGATCGCCGATCGCTGCAGCCGATCGAGCAGCGGATCGCTCACCCTATTTGATCGATTTCGACGCGCGGTAGACGTTCACGACCCCGGCGACGAGGCCGAGGAAGAAGAAGATGAAGAAGCCCCAGTGCCCGCGGCCGATCCAGCGATCGATGAGCAGGCCGAGCCCCGCGCCGATCACGATGGCCAGGACGAACGAAAAGCCGACGCTCCCGAGCGTGCCGAGCGTCCGCATCGTGTCCGCGGTGGAGTTCGGTGACGGCTTGTGCTCGTCCATCGCGACGCTACCGGCCGTCGGGTTTCGTCGCCCCCTGCGCGGGCGGCTGCGCAGGCGCCTTCGACGTCGCCTCGCCGCACGATCCCATCGACAGGAAGTCGGGCGGCGCGCCTGGTGCCGGCGCGGGCCTGGCGGCGGAGGCCGGCGCCGCAGTGCACCCGGGGAGCGCGGGATTGAAACCACTGGCCGCGCCTGGATCTTTCGCTGCCGGCTTCGCGGCCGCCGGCGCCTCGACGTTCCTGCCGGGTGACATCGCCACGGTGGCATTGACGGTCTTGCCGCGCCCGGTCACGCGCGCAACGACCGCGTCGACGCGCTGCACGATCGGCGACGGATGCACCGCGACGCCGGTCGCGAGCACCGCGATTGCGCCGAACACCGCAAGATGACGCGTGCCAAGGGCTGCCATGGTGAGGGTCGTCGGCCGCAGTATACTGGAACCGAAAGGCTCCACAGTCATGAAGCACTGGCTCCTTGCGCTGCTGGCCGGCGCGTGCCTCACCTGCCCCGCGACCGTCGCCGCGCAGAGCAAACCGACGAGCCTGACCATCAGTGCGCTCGATGCCAAGGGCGAACCGGTCAAGGAGCTGAGCGTCGGCGACGTCACCGTCAAGGAAGACAACGTGGCACGCGAGGTCTTGAAGGTGGAGCCCGCCACCGAGCCGCTGACGGTGGCGCTGCTCGTCGACGACAGCCAGGCGCTCGAAGGCGGCGTGCAGTTCATTCGCGATGCCGCGCGCACCTTCGTGCGCACGCTCGCCGACCGCGCCGAGATCGCGCTGATTACGTTCGGCGAGCGTCCGACGATCGCGCTCGACTACAGCAAAGACACCCGGGCGCTCGAGACCGCGGTGAACCGCATCTTTCCGCGCTCCGGCTCCGGTGCCTATTTGCTCGACGCGCTGATCGAGACCAGCCGCGGGCTGCAGAAGCGCGAGGCCGCGCGGCCGGTGATTGTCGTGCTGATGCTCGAGGACGTCGAATTCAGCAACCGCTATTACGAGCAGGTGCTGACCGAGATCGAGAAGTCCGGCGCCGCCCTGCACGTCGTCGCCATCGGCCAGCCAGACGCCGGGATCACCAACGACGAAATCCGCAACCGTAACCAGGTGATTGCGGAAGGCACGGATCGCACCGGCGGCCGCCGCGATCAGGTGCTCGCGCTGAGCGGCACCGAGCCGCGCATGCAGCAGCTCGCGAACGAGCTGCTGCACCAGTTCACGATCACCTACGCGCGCCCCGAGACGCTGATCCCGCCGCAGCGTGTCGAGGTCTCGGCGGCGCGGCCGCGCCTCACCGTGCGCGCGCCCAAGCGCGCATCCGCGGCCAGGACGCGGGAGACGAAATGACCCGGCGCCTGGGTCTCGCGCTTGCGGCCGCGCTCGCGGTGGCGACGACGCCGGCCGCGCAGCAGCGGTTCCGGGTCGGCGTCGAGCTCGTCTCGCTGAACGTCACCGTCACCGACGGCAGCGGACGCTATGTCACGGATCTGAATCAGGAAGACTTCGAGGTCTACGAAGACGGCACGCGCCAGTCGCCGACCTTCTTCTCGCGTACGCAGCAGCCGATCTCGCTCGCGCTGCTGCTCGACACGAGCGCGAGCATGGAGGAACGGATGCCGATTGCGCAGGAGGCCGCGATCGGGTTCGCGCGCCAGCTGCACAAGGACGACCAGGCCGCGATCATCGACTTCGACAGTCAGGTCCGCATCCTGGCGCCGTTCACCAACGACGCCAGCGCCCTCGAAAAGGCGATTCGCGCCACCACGCCGAACGGATCGACCTCGCTCTACAACGCCATCTACATCTCGTTGAAGGAGCTGCGCAAGACGAAGGCGCAGTCGGCCTCCGAGATCCGCCGGCAGGCGATCGTGCTGCTGTCCGACGGCGACGATACCTCCAGCCTGATTGAATTCGACGAGGTGCTCGATCTCGCCAAGCGATCCGAGACGGTCATCTACGCCATCGGGCTGCGGCAGGGGGAAATCGCCCGCCGCGAATTCAAGGAAGCGGAGTTCGTGCTGCGCCAGCTCGCCCAGGAGACGGGCGGCCGCGCCTACTTCCCCACCGACGCGCGCGAGCTGCCGAAGATCTATCAGGCGATCTGGGACGAGCTGTCGAGCCAGTACACGATCGCGTATTCCTCCGGCAACCCGAAGCGCGATGGCGCCTGGCGCCGGATCCTCGTGCGCATCGCGCGTCCCGGCCTCACCGCACGGACCAAACAGGGCTATTACGGCCCGACGGGTTCCTGACGCCATGCTGGCGTGGCTCCCGTTCGTCCTGTATGCGGCCGCCGCGGCCGCGTACGCGCTCCACTTCAACCAGCGCAACGCCAGGGTGGGGCGCGTCGCGACGGGCCTGCTCGCCGGCGGCGTCCTCGCGCACACCTTTCTCATCGGCATGCAGACCGTCGAAGCCGGATACGCGCCGCTCGTCGGCACGACCGCCGCGGTGTCCGCGTTCGTGTGGCTGCTCGGCCTCGCCTATCTCTACGTGGAGCTGACGACCGACGAGAAGGCGATGGGCACCTTCGTGACGGTGCTGCTCGCGGCGCTGGCGCTGCTCCCGGCCATTCACGCGTCCGAGATGGAACCGCGTCCGGCGCTGCTCAGGAGCCCGCTCTTCACCGTCCACGTGCTCTCCATGCTGTTCGCGTACGCGAGCTTTGCCCTCGCGTTCGTGCTCGGCGTCACCTACGTGCTGCTCTTCAAGGAGATCAAGGCCAAGCATCTCGGCTTCTTCTACGCGCGGCTGCCGTCGCTGCAGGTGCTCGACGTGATGAACGGCCGCGCGATCATCGTCGGCTGGCTCTTCCTCACCTGCGGCCTCATCGTCGGCGGCTTCTGGGCGACGCAGATCCACGCCTCGCCCGATCCGCGTGCGCAGGCGATGTCGGTGGGCGACCCGAAGATCCTGTTCGCGCTGCTCTCCTGGGCCATGTACTCGTTCGCGCTGTTCGCGCGGCGCGCCATCGGCTGGAGCGGTCGACGCGCGGCGTGGCTGTCGGCGATCGGGTTCGTCATTGTCCTGCTGAACTTCGTGCCGGTCGGCTACTTCCTGACCCGGAGTCACAACTTCTAACCGATCATGAAGTTGGTGGCCGTCGGCGTCAGTCACCGGACCGCGCCCGTCGAACTGCGCGAATGCGTCGATTTCGCGAAGGACGGCGTCGACGCGGCGCTGGCCGCGCTCGCGAAGCGCGGCGCCGCGCGCGAGGCGGTGGTGCTGTCGACCTGCAACCGCGCCGAAATCTATGCGGTCGCCGACGCCGAAGCGGCGGCCGACGCCTTCGGCCGCTTCATCAGCGAGTACCACGGGCTCGCGCACGAGATCGTCGCGCCACATCTGTTCGTGCAGCGCGGCGCCGACGTCGCCAACCACCTGTTCCGGGTGGCCGCCGGCCTCGACTCGCTGGTCGTCGGCGAACCGCAGATCCTCGGCCAGGTGAAGGAGGCGTTCGCGGCGGCGAGCGCGCTGAAGTACACCGGCGCCCTCACCAACCGGCTGTTCACGACCGCGTTCACCGTCGGCAAACGCGTGCGGTCGGAGACCGGGCTGGGCGAAGGCGCCGTCTCGGTGAGCTTCGCGGCGATTTCGCTCGCGCGCAAGATCTTCGGCGACCTGACCGGCCTCGACGTGCTGATTCTCGGCGCCGGCGAGATGGCCGAACTGACCGGCGTGCATCTCCAGGCGCAGCACGTCCGGCAGCTCACGATTGCGAGTCGGACCCTGACCGCAGCGGAGGCGCTCGCGCGGCGGCTGAACGGCCGCGCGCTGCCGTGGTCGTCGCTGGGCGACGCGCTCGCGGCGGCCGACATCGTCGTCACCGCGACCGGCGCGACCGAACCGGTGCTCACCCGCGCGCGCGTCGAGGACGCGATGCGGCCGCGGCGCAGTCGTCCGCTGTTCGTCATCGACATCGCCGTCCCGCGCGACGTCGAAGGCGCGGTCGGCGATCTCGATCAGGTGTTCCTGTACAACATCGACGATCTGCGATCGATCGTCCAGGAGAACCTGGCGCGGCGCACCGCGGAGCTGCAGCGCGCCGAGCAGATCGTGCGGGAGGAAGTCGAGCGCTTCGTCGCCTGGGTGCACTCCCGCGAGATCATCCCCACCGTCGTCGCGCTCAGACAACGCTTCGAGGCGATCCGGCAGTCGGAACTGCAGCGGCTCGAGTCGAAGCTCGCCGGCCTGCCGCCGGACGCGCGCGCGCGCGTGGACGAGATCACCCATCTCATCGTCGAAAAGCTGCTGCTCACGCCCACCGAGCAGCTCAAGGCGGTGAACGACGAGGCGACGGTCATCGCCTACGCCGACGCGCTGAACCGCCTGTTCAGCCTCGCGGAAGAGAAGTCGGCATCCGGCGGCACACAACAGAAGGTGTCTTCATGACGAGGCCGCTGCGGATTGGGACGCGCGGAAGCCAGCTGGCGCTCTGGCAGGCGCGCACCGTCGCCAGGCTGCTCGAGCAGCAGGGACACGACGTCGAACTGCTGATCATCAAGACCGCCGGCGATCGGCTGCAGGAGGCGCCGCTCTCCGAGGTGGGCGGCAAGCGGCTGTTCGTGAAAGAAATCGAGGAGGCGCTGCTGCGCGGCGACGTCGACCTTGCCGTGCACAGCGCGAAGGACATGCCGGCGGTCTTGCCCGAGGGGCTCGACATCGCCGCCGCCCTGCCGCGTGAGGATCCGCGCGACGCGCTGGTGCTGCCCGGCGCCGCCGGCGCGTTCGATCTCAAGGCGGCGGTCGCGCAGATCGGCGACAGTCCGACGATTGGGACCAGCAGCGTGCGGCGCATCGCGCAGCTCGCGACGCTGCTGCCGCGCGCGCAGTTCGCGCCGATTCGCGGCAACGTCGACACGCGCCTGCGCAAGCTCGATGCGGGCGGCTTCGACGCGCTCGTGCTCGCCGCCGCCGGCATGAAGCGCCTCGGCTTCGGCGCGCGGATTTCCTCGCCGATTCCGCCGGCCGACTGCGTGCCGGCGCCGGGCCAGGGCATCATCGCCATCGAGATTCGCGCCGACGATGCCGACACGCGCGGCCGCCTCCAACCGATCAATGATGGTATGGCCGGCATCGCGCTGGCCGCCGAACGGGCGCTCGTCGCCGCGTTGGGCGGCGGCTGTCAGCTGCCGCTCGGCGCGATTGCGCTGCCGGCGAACGGCGATCTCGACATGCACGCGGTCGTCTCGTCGGTCGACGGCCGCCGCAGCATCCGCCGACAGGCGCGCGGGCCGGCGTCGGAACCGGCGCGGCTCGGCCAGCAGCTTGCCGCGACGCTCGCATCGGCCGGCGCAGCCGCACTCCTCGACGAAGTCCGCGACGCCCAGGGTCCGGTCGAGGGGAGCTATTAGAAGCAGCTGATAGCTGATAGCTGATAGCTGGTAGCTGATAGCTGATAGCTGATAGCTGATAGCTGGTAGCTGACATGACCAGTCCC